>DATIAI010000702.1:0-2917 GCA_035458065.1 Algoriphagus sp.
GCTTTAATGCTTACGATAATTAACTTTTTCCCCCAAACTTCGTCCCGAAAACATTGGAAAATTTTATTCCGAGGACTAATATTGCATACGCCGATTAAATTGACCCCCTGTCGCCGCTGGAAATTGACCCCCTAGAGTTACTTGGATTTTTGGGTCTGAAAAGTGGGATTCCGGAAGGCGAAGTTAGAGGTTGGCTTGGTTTATTTTTCGCTTTTTTCGCAGAGATTCTCCCTGTAGTTCCAGACGGTGTGCATCATGTACGATTCGGTCGAGAATGGCATCTGCCAAGGTCTGATCACCGATTACTTCGTACCATGCAGTGATAGGAAGCTGTGAGGTGATGATGGTTGATTTTTTACCATGTCGGTCTTCGATGATTTCCATCAGCAGCATTCTGCCCTGTATATCTAAAGGCTGGATTCCAAAGTCATCCAGAATAAGTACATCCTGCTTTTCGAGCTTGATCATTTCTTTGATCGAAGATCCGTCTGCCTTTGCCATTTTCAGTTGGGTGAGCAATCGGTTGGTGTTAGTGTATAGCACTTTGTGTCCTTGGGCGCAGGCTTGGTTGCCCAGTGCACAGGCGAGGTAACTTTTCCCGGTACCTGTACTTCCGGTGAGCAGAATGTTTTCTCCCTTTTTGATGTATCCACCGTCTGCCAGACGAAGCAGCTGGTTTTTGTCCAGCATTCTTTCAGGATGGAAGTCAAGTCCTTCCACGGTTGCTTTGTAGCGGAATCTGGCGTTTCTCAGGCTTCGCTCCATACTCCGGTTTTGGCGTTCGTCCCATTCGTTTTCCACCAGCAGGTGGATGAGCTCGTCGGCCGTGAGGCCGGCCATCGACTGGGTGTGGGTGGCATGTTTGAAGCTGCGGAGCATCCCGTAGAGCTTCATTTTTCTCATTTTCTCAAGCGTCTGTTCGATCATGTGTTTTGGTTTTAACTGTAATATTCCTTGCCCCGGATGTTGTGGTGTCGGGGTGTCAGTACGGTATCGTCCAGCTGTTCTTCTGCCGGACTGAGTGTGTCAAGGTTCTTGGACAGGATGTCCTCGATGATGGGATAGGTGTAGATTCCGTATTCAGAAGCCCGTTTGCAGGCTAATATCAGCCGAGAGTTCCCAGCTTTCTTGGCCAGATGTAGGATCCCTGCACAGGACTTGTAGCCCTGTTCGGCATGGGGCTTGGTCTCCATCAGCGCAGCCAGGTAGTCACCGACTTCCCTGCTGATCTTGTTTCCTTCTCCCACAAAATAGTCATAACTCCAGCTGGACACATACCGCTGGCTTGCGGCCAGGTGATCGGCTGAAGTGGTGTACTTGTGTTTCCTTCGGTCCCTTTTGTGCTGGGCAATACGGTGGTATCGGTAAAAGATCTCCACCCGGTCGTCGTTGTAGAGCACTTTGACTTTCTTGCCGATGAACTGATGAGGAACGCTGTAGTAATGCTTGTCCTGGGCCAGACAGATGTGTGTATTTTTCATTACCGTGGAGATCTTGACCTGCATGAGCTGGTAAGGCAGGGCAGGAAGTGTCTGAAGACTTTCCCGTTCGAGCTGTTCAAACTGCTCCCGACGGCTTTCCTCTCCCCGGAGGGCCCGGTCATTGTAGGATGCAAGAAGTGGCCTGATGGCCTCATTGAGTCCTTCCAAAGAAAAGAATACCCTGTTTTGAAGGTGGATGTAAATCCGCTGATAGACTAGTTTGACTGCTCCTTCAACCAAGGATTTTTCTCTGGGCTGGCGTGGACGGGTGGGGAGAATGCTGGTCCCGTAATGCTCTGCAAAGGATTCAAAGGTCTCGTTGAGTACCGGGGAATATTTACTTCCCTTCTGTACTGCCGATTTGAGATTGTCTGGGACAACGGCTCTTGGGACACCTCCATAGTACTCCAGCATCCTGCGGCAGCTTTCTGTAAAATCTTCTTTCTTTTGGGTCAGGGTTGCCTCCATATAGGTGTATTGGCTGCACCCCAACACTCCCAAAAAAACCTGTACGGGAATATGCTCGCCTGTCTCCGGATCAGTGATGTAAAGTGGCTTGCCCGCATAATCAATGAATACTTTGTCACCAGCCTTGTGCTCAAAATGCATGGTCAGGCTCCTGCGGTTCAGGTATTCGCCGAGGTAGGCTTTGAATTGGCTGCAGCGGTAACCCAGAGGGTGTTTAGCAATGTAATCTTCCCAGAGACGCTGCTGGGTCATCCCTTTGCGACGGAGTTCTTTGGCATAGGAAGGCAAAAGTGTTCTCAGTATTTCCTGTCGCTTGCTCTGCTGTTGGGGAGCCGGAGGACCAAGGATAAGCTCAGAAAGTGCCTCATCGGACAGCTGCTCCACGTCCTGGTAAGTAAGTCGAGTTTCCTTAAATCGTTTCAGGTAGCCTTTAACCGTATTGCGGGCCACCCCAGTAATCTGGCTCAACTGTTTGGAGCCACGGCCTTCGAAATGGCCTCTCAAAATATGTCGTATCTTATTCATGGTTAGGGGTCGGTTAGCCATCGGTTCAAGGGAGTTAATCCTGAACCAACAGCCTTCGGAAGACCACTATTCCATTCCCAAAAAATATTCCTCCAAGGGGGTCAGTTTGCTCTGGCGGCCGGGGGTCAATTTGCTCCGGCCAGAAGGGGTCAATTTACTTCGGCTAGCGGGGGTCAATTTGACCGGATTTTGCAAACAGACCACTGAACTTTGAACACTGAACCCCGAACGCTTAACTATTAACCTTTAACTCTTAACAATTAACCCTTAACCCTTACCCTCGGTTCCCGAACGAAGCCGAGACACAACACCTCCTCATTCTTCATTTTAAATCCTTCATTCCTCATTCTTGCATTGGATAAAAATTCAGACTAGAATCAATTTAATGTTTATCACAACAAACAACAATACTATAATATTGTATATCGTAATAAACAAAATTA
>DATIAI010000703.1:0-5714 GCA_035458065.1 Algoriphagus sp.
TTGGCCTTCTCAAATCCATACCAATTAAGCATGTCTTCTTCCCGCTAAGAGCTAAAGCTGATGCCAAATTTATGCTTACAAATGTTTTGCCTTCTCCTGAAACTGAGGAAGTTACTAACACTTTTTTACACTTTTTTTCACTGGAAAGATAAAAAAGTGCAGATCTCAATGATCGAAAAGATTCCGAAACCATTGACTTAGGATGCTCCGCAACAAGTAGGTTGGTATCCTTGGTACTATATCCTATAGTACCAAGTAGAGGAATTCTCAAGACATTTTTAAGTTGAATCTGATCAACTATTTTATTATTTAGATAATGATAAATCAATAAAAATGCCAGAGGAATAAAAAAACCAAGACCAATAGCCATCCCATAATTCTGAGCTTTTTTGGGGAAAATCAGACTTCCTCTTCTAGCATAATCGAGAACAGAGTTATCAGAAATATTAGAGGCTCTTGCAATACCCGCTTCTGCCCTTTTCTCAAGAAGGTAATTGTAAAGATTTTCACGAAGCTTGAACTCTCGGTTCAAAGCCATGAAATCGGATTCTGCTTGAGGTAATTTTGAAAACTCACTATCTTGGTCATTAAGTTTGGCAATTGCTTGATTTTTTTTGCTTTCCGTATTGATAACTAAATTGTCAATATTTTCAAAAATATTTTCCCTTAGTTTTGAAATCTGTTCATCAAGCTCTTTTACACTAGGATGTGATTCATTTACCACCGATAGTATTTTTCGTCTTTCTAATGAAACATCAACCAGTTTTGAAATCAAAGTATTGAGTAGGCCGTCTGATACACCAACTAAGGACGGAGCTAAAATATCAGAATAGTCTTTTCCTTTTTCTTGCAAATAGCGCTGTAAAGTTTGATAGTACTGTAGTTCAAAATCAATCTTCTGAATTTGATCCTCAAGGTTTTGAATATTGCCCAATACTCCGCCAAACTCAGAATTAACATCCATTAATTTATTTTCAACTTTGAAATTGAGCATTTTCCGTTCAACCAATTTCAATGAATCCTCCACCACATACAGCTGCTCCTCCAAGAACTTAAGGGTGTTTTCCGTCATTTGATTCTTTTCTTTCAAGTTGTATTTGATGTAGGAGTCCATTAATGCGTTAACATAATCTCTCCCTTTTTCCACAACTTTTGTCACCATACTTACCTGTAAAACAGTCCCATAACTGTTTATTGGTCTTACAGATATGGACCTGGAATATTCATCAATCACTGAAATTGGATTATGGATCACGAAGGATAGTTTTTCTCCACCCTTCATCGGTTTGATTTTTTTGATTACAAATCTGGACTCTCCGGTCTCAATGGTTTCTCCAAAGCGGAAAGTTCGATTCAGAATTGCATCATCTACAGGTCCATCAGCTTTTGCTTTTAGAAAATCGAAAAATCCAGACTCTTCTTTTGTCAAAACAAACTCATCTTCATTCAAAGTAGAAATTGTAATCTCACCCATTTCCATTTGGAGGAAATCAGGATCTACTTCGACTCTTATTGGGGTTTTATCATACAATTCAATCTCTTTGATATTAGTTGAAGCATAATATGTCACATTGAAGTGAAGGCCTCTTAAAGCTTCAGTTGCGAGATTTTTTGAGGTCAACAGAAGTATGTCGTTTTCCAGATTATTAACTCCGGAAAAGATATTTGATCTGTCAAGAATCCTGACCTCAGGAGAGGAATTTGTTTTAATCAAAATGCTTCCCTGGACTTCGTATTCCTCAACCGAATACCGGTGAAATAGGAAAACAAGAATGATCCCCAGAAAAACACATGTCAAGTAGAGAGGCCAATACCTGGAATACTTTAGTAAATAGTATTTGATGTCAATTGGCTTGACCTCTTCTTGAAATTTGGATAAATCTACCTTGCCGTCAATCATAAATTACCACTCACCAGAGCCAAGATAAGAAGGATGGATGAAGTTACCGAAATTATCAAACCCAATGAAGCAGTAAGGTTTTCAGCATTTCCAAATTGACGGATATTCATCGGTTCCAAATATAGGATGTCATTGGGCTGAATAAAGTAATAGGGGGAGGCCAGGAGTTGCCGGTCATTTAGATTTATTTGATGGATTTTTGTTCCCTTGTCATATTGACGAATTATGAACAGTTTATTCTTTTTTGCTAAAATGTTCGATTCCCCTGCGACAGCCAAAGCATCAAAAATTGTGGCCCTATTTTTTAGAATCACTTGGGTTCCGGAATTACTAAACTCACCTAAAGCCGTAAATCGAATCCCTCCAATTCTCAGTTTTACAAATACTTCTTCTTTGAAAAATTCATTTATTGAGTCTTGCACTTTTTTTTGTGCCTCCTCTTCCGTAATTCCTGAAATCAGGATTTTACCAAGTTGGGGCAGTTCAATAAATCCTTCCTGATCAATGGAGTAACCTGTAAAATAAAAAATATCACTAGCACCTCCTCCACCCCCGCCTCCTCGGGCTGCTCGAGAACCCTGATATTCAAAAGCAACAATTAAATCCTCATTACTTGAAGCAAAATCAATACTTACGATATCAAATGGCTGTAAAATATACTTGTAATCTACCTCTGCGTAAGGAATAAACTCATCTAGACCAATTTCAGGATTTCCTGGAAGGTTTTGGAGGTAAGTTATCCTTTTGTTTGAAATACAGGATTGGCCAGTAATTAGGATGAAAAAAAGTGCTATACTTTTGAGACCTATATATTTGCTTTTTTTTATCATTTGAAGTGTTTCTCCTTTAAAATCCTCACAAGTCCGTTTTTTAATTAAGTGCTCTCTTTTTGCATTTTTCAGCAGCCTCTTTCATACTTAAAGTTTCAATTCCATTTATCTCCATTTTTTGTCTCACCCATTGAAGCAATTCTTCCAATTTCATCAAATTTTCCTTTGGGTAGTGACCGAAATTATGAGGATGCCACCATAAATGATAGAATTCTCCGAATTTAATGGTAGTTTCTATTTCCTTTTTAATGCGGTCAATCCGCTTTAAATTAAAAAATGAATTTGGCCGAAATGGTCTTAGCAAACGCGAGGCAGGCAAAGGAATGATTCCATTCTTAGGCTTGTCAACTAAATAGGATGTTTTTAATCCAAGTGGGAATAAGGTGTCACCTGTTCTAAAAACTTTTTTTAAGAATTTCTCGTGTTGCACGCTTTGCCAAAACCAATCTTTTGGATTTGTCCTAACTGCTTGAAAACCTTCACTTTCCGCTACTTTCAAATATTTTTCAGAATATTGATTTCTTGGAAAAACTAAAGAATAATGAGTGTGCCCAAATTTCTCAAAGGCAATTCGGTTTGCGGATTTCAGATCAGCTTCCCATTGTTTATGATTTTGCCCCTCCTCCAGTGAGTAATAGTGAGCAAAAGAATGGCTTCCAAGTTCTTGGTTAGGAGTATCAATTATCATTTTGACCAAATCAGGAGCAAAAAGAGCCTCCTTAAACAACTTTTTTTGTGAATCGACCCAAGTGTAAGCTGAAAATAAACGGTTTGTATAGGAAGGTTTTAATTCTGGTGAGAAATATTCCAATTCCTCCCTACTTTCCGCCATCAACATACCTACCGTAGCCCATGTTACATGAATTTCATACTTGGTAAATAAATCTAACAATCTAGGAATTACATCCTTAGTATTACGGTAATACCCAAGACAAGACTCCAAAGGATACTTATCAAAGCGACCCCAATGCAACTCAAAATCAAGGGAAATAACCAGTGCTGGATTTATCACGAAGCAAAATAATGTTTTTTTTAGCTTCAAATAATCCTAGATTCTTTTCTTTTCTGAAAAACAAAAAACCAGCCATACCAACCAAAAATCGCCATGAATGGAATTACCGAACTTTTTAACCGGATCATAATCCCCAATACATTGACGCTCTGTGCAATTGAAAAAAGAAATAGCGCAATACCAGCATAAATGGCCAAAATTGGAAAAAACAGCTTCCGATCCCCAGAAAAATGGAAAAGCAAAGGAATCCATCCTATAGATAGAACTAAAAGAATTGCATTTTCCAAACCTGAAATGAATCCCCAAAAAGTATAAATTTCGCCTAAGAACGGTCTGAATCCTACAGTCAACAATTTGTAAAAAATAGAATATTCATACATCGGTACCAAAGTTCCTGGGTTATAGGACTCCAAAAATTGGTATTGTCCTACAGAGAATTCCGTCAAAGATTTGAATGACAGTTCCTCGATATGCATGATTGAGATTAAACTGCTTATGCAAAGGATCCCTGTTGCCAATATGAAAATTAGCACAACAAATTTCTGTTTTTTAGAAATGGTAGTACTGATCAAAAGATAAACCGAAAGGACACCAATTATAATGAATCCTAACAAAGGCCTTACTGCAATCAAAATCCCTAATACGATTAAAAAAAGAAAGATTTTCCGCAAGAATACTGCTCTTGCTACTCCAATGACACAAAACCAAACAAGTGCTTCTTTTCCAACGATTCCAGTCCAAAAATGTGGCCCTGGTAGAAAAAAAAGTAATAAAAATGACATTGAGAGAAAATTTGAGTGTTTGATTGCCGATAAATAAATTGGCCTAACTAAAATTGCCAACCAAGCAAATCCCAAAGCACTCAAACATGAATAAATTAAACTGCCTGTCAAGTAATTCAGGTGCAGGATCTTGGAAGGGAAAAAATTAAGCCATTGAATAAAAAAGGTATTGATCCCCCAATAATCCATCCATTGAATGGCATTTTGGGAAAGGTCAGCTGTAAGATTCCAATACCCCACGGAGTCTCCCCCAAAGTTCAATATGTAAAAACAACTGATTCCTGATATTGCAAAATGATATAGTATCAGGCAAGGAACAAACCATTTTGGAAATCCTTCAAAATCTCCATTTTGGGAGCAATTTCTTAAATACCCTACCAGAGAAAATATCAGTAAGGCTAAACATAAGAAATCTGAAATTCTGAGGGCTTCCAATTATCTATAACTCTTGTTTAAAACTTTAGTTCTATAAGGTGAAGCAGGATTCCTTAAATGTAAATTCACCCTTTTGAATGTTTTTAATCAGGAAGGGATTTTAATGAAAATTATCTGAACACCCTTATTTCTAAATATTCTTCAAGGATTCAAGGGCGGAAAGGTAATCCATTACAGAATTTTCAAGAGAGAATTCTTGAAGAGCATAATTTCTGATTTCTATTGGATTAATTAATCCCATATTTTTCCAATCTTGATAGGCATGGTCAGCAAAATCCTTCCGACTTAGATCTACCCCGATTATTCCCTTACTTTTTTCCTTCCATTCCAGTGTATCCCCAACCTGAATTGATGCAAATACTGGTAGCCCTGTCAACAAATATTCACCAAGTTTAATGGGAAATAAACCGGCAAGACTTGGAGACGGCTCACGAAGACTAATTCCCAAATCTCCGACATTTAAGTAATCGGGAATATTGGAATAATCCGTACTAAGAATTTGAATTCTTTCTGAGAGTTCTTCCGGTATTTTATCATTCAAATAGGAAGAATTTCTGGTAAGAACTAAGAGTTTTACAGATTCAGCCTTTGAAATAAAGAACCTGAAAATTTCAAGCAATTGATTCCAGCTGTACGCCGGCCCCAATGATCCTGTATAGACCCATACAAGATCATTTTCAGAATATTTCAGTTCTGATCTTAATTTAGCCCTGACAGCATAATCTATTTTAAAAAGTTTTGGATCTCTACCATTT
>DATIAI010000704.1:0-2794 GCA_035458065.1 Algoriphagus sp.
CTGATTTGCTTGTGCCTCGTGGCTGGCCATCACATCCAAGGCATGTTTGCCCCAAACTTTGCTGTATGTCAAAATCTGGCTCCAGTTCCAGCCAAAGCTGGTGTCAGTGTTTTTGTTCAATGTGCTTACGTCATTGGAAACAGAACCAAGCGTATAAGTTGGTGTGAAAAAATGTCCGTTGTTGTAATTCACATTTCCATTGAGCATGGTTCTGAATTTCAAACCTTCGACGATTCCGATTTCAATGTTGAAACCTCCCAATGCACCTCTTCTCATATAAGATCTGTCCAAAAGATTGGCAAGTGCAATCGGGTTTGGTGGAGTAAACTGAAGGCTGGAACCGTTGATTGGATCCGCCCCACCCCAAGAACCGTCAGGGTTGGTCACCGGAATATTCGGCGCCATCTGGATTGCATTGTTAATCACATCAGAGCTACCGGTAGCTAATTGCTCATCTGTATGGAACAACTGCAGGTTCATTCCGATTTTCAACCATTTTCTGGTTTGATTATCGATGTTGGTTCTGAGGGAATAGCGATCAAAAGAAGAACCTATAGCTACACCATCCTGACTGAAATATTCACCGGCGATATAGAATTGAGTTGCCTCATTTCCACCAGAAAGAGTAAGTGTGTGCTTGTTCAATCCGGCAGTTTTGAAAAGCTCATCCTGCCAATTGGTACCCTCACCCAATAAACTTGGATCAAGGAAAGCAGCAGGCGGAGTACCACCGGTGATGTCGTTGATTTCGTTTACCATGGTGGCGTACTGATTGAGCGACATCACTTCCAATGGATCTGGCTTATCCTGTAAGCTGTAGAGGTAATTGTAGCTGATTTTGGTCTGACCGGCTTTTCCACGCTTGGTCGTAATCATGATTACCCCATTGGTGCCCCGAGAACCGTAAATCGCAGTTGCGGAAGGACCCTGAAGTACTTCCATGGATTCGATATCACTTGGGTTAAGTCCTGCCAAAGGGTTGGTACCCGAAGTGGAACCGTAGGATACGGTCTGAGGCTGAATCTGCACACCGTCGATCACATAAAGTGGTTCGTTGGTACCTCCGATGGAGTTTACCCCACGGATATTTACAGAAATACCTCCACCCGGTGCTCCGGTATTTTGAGTTACATAGACACCGGCAGCACGGCCTTGAAGTGCCTGTTCTACGGTGGTATTTACGGTCCGCTCGATATCCTCAGATGTCACGGATACTTGGGCACTGGACATGTCCCGTTTTTTCATAGTACCATACCCGACCACGACCACTTCGTCGAGAGAGGACATATCCTCTTCTAGAGTGACATCGATGACGGTTTGGTTTCCGACTGTTATTTCTTGGGATTTGAAGCCGATAAAGCTAAAAACCAAGACAGAATTTGAACTTGGTGCAGAAATGGAATAAGCTCCATCTCCATCGGAGGCAACACCGGTTGTGGTTCCTTTGACCAAAACCGTAACTCCAGGGAGGGTAAGTCCGTCACCCGAGGATTTTACCGTGCCACGCACGGTAACCTGAGCTTGAACCACACCTACCAAAAGCATGAGCCATAGCGGTAATAGTTTTTTCATCATTAAGGGTTTAATTGTGAGAAAATGGATAATAGGCGAAAGGGGGAAAAGGAAATTTCCGCGTGCGGATAGGTTGTTTTTGATTTTTCACTGCGTTGGTTTTTGTTAGAAAAAATCGCAGCCTTACACCCAAAATTCCTTTGAGTACTCCTTCATTTTTTGGTATCTGACGACACCTGTTTACCCAAGAAAGAGTAAACAAATCCAAATGAAAGATCGAGGTTATGGGTTTATTGCTTTGATCCGAATAAATGTAGTTTGGGTACTTTTAACCGAAGGGTGGCAAATGTTTTTAATTAGGGTATCAAATGTTAACCATGGAAAAAAAAGTTGAAAAAAGCCCTAAACGCTGAAATTTCGCATTTTTTGAGAAGTTCAGGCCTTGGGACTTCAGCGAATATTTTACAAAATGAAGGATGGGATTTATGAAAATCTAAAGGTTTAGGAAGTGGACTTCACTTATATCTGACTTTCCTTATTTACTCTTCAAAGTTTCCTTAACCATTTGACCCCAAGGTTTGATTTGGCTTTCGGTCCAATTTCCCGAAGATGCTGCACTTGGCTCGAGCATGGAACAGGTTTCATTTTTATCAGCAATAGACCAGGCGATCCAGCTCACTTTTTTTCTTTCCATCCAACCAAGCCAAGTGTTCCATGAGGCTTGATCAATAGCCCCATTTCCCGAGGCGTCCATTCCTGCACATTCGGAAACAAAAATCGGAAGGCCTGCATTCAGTGCGGCTTCAGCTCTATTCCTCAGAAAATCCTTGTGGGAGGCTGCATAGAAATGAAGCACATACATGATGTTTTCCTGATTTAGTATAGGGTTCTGAACCACCAAGTGAACATCCTGACTCCAGGTAGGAGATCCCACCAAAATAATGTTATCGGGATCATATTTGCGGATCTCGGCAATGATTTCCTCACTGTAGGCCTTGACCTCTTCCCAAGTTTCCTTGTCAGGTTCGTTGAAAAGCTCATAGATCACATGAGGGTTATTCCCATAGGTTTTTGCCATTTCTACAAAAAAAGCCTTGGCCTCTTCGAGGTATAAATCATGGCTGTGCCAATCTATAATCACATAAAGGTCCTCTTCGATTGCAGCATCGATCACTGCTTTCATTTTTTCAATTGCAAAATCAGGTCGGTCCAGATAGGCTCCATCCGGATCAATTCCCATAGCAGCGCGCACCACATTGACATTCCAATCGGTTTTCAACCA
>DATIAI010000705.1:0-5267 GCA_035458065.1 Algoriphagus sp.
GGATCAAAATATTTTAGATTCAAAGCCTGAAAATCCAGGTATTTTTTTGCTTCCGGATACGCTGTATTCAACACCTGAAAACCATGATCCAATAAAAAGCCGTCCACCTCATCGGTCTTCATTCTACCACCGATCCTGTCAGAAGCTTCCAGAATAATGGGTGTAAAACCGGATTTTTCCAGCTCCAAAGCTGCAACCAGCCCTGACAAGCCGGCACCGATGATGTAGATCTTTTCTTCTTCCATGATAATTCCAGATTCTTTAATACAAATCTGCAAACCTTTTCACAATGTAAATAATGTTGAAAAGGCAGAGGTAAATTAGCTAACTAATCCTCCTCAAATGTGTTCATAAGTTTTGGAGCTCAATCGAAAGTTTGACAAACGGAAAAAATCAACCGTTCAAATTGCCTAAAATCGCAACAAACCACCTGACCAATGAAAAAGGCAACCATTCTTCTTTACATCTGCTTATCGGGTTTTTCACTATCTGCCCAAACCTATTTCCCAGAGAAAAATAACTGGGCCTCCAAAAAACCATCAGAAATGGGCCTTGATGAATCGAAAATTACTCAGGCCATTGAATTTGCCACAACCCACGAAAGTAAAGAAAACCCCAACCTAAAGATCGCACATTACGAGAGCGCTTTCGGTCGAGAACCCTTTGGTTATCCTGTGGGACCGATGAAAATGAGAGGCCCGGCGACAGGCCTGATTATTTACAAAGGCTATGTTGTGGGCCAATGGGGAGATCCTAGCCGTGTAGATTTGACTTTCAGTGTCGCAAAAAGCATCCTTTCCACCACTGCCGGTTTGGCCGTAGCGGATGGATTAATCCGGGATGAAAATGACCTGGTTTACCCCTATATGGCACCGATCTATCCCTTTGATCCCGTGAAATCTATGATTAACAAAGCAGATCACCTATACGAGGAGGATGTATTTGATTTGTTTGGAACTGAGCACAACCGAAAGATCCGTTGGGATGATTTATTGAGACAGACTTCAGATTGGGAAGGCAGCCTCTGGGGCAAACCTGACTGGGCAGACAGACCTAGCGGAGAAGCTAAGGAATGGAGGACTCGACCTCGAAACGCTCCCGGTGCTGTATATGAATACAACGACACCCGTGTCAATGTCCTTGCTTTGGCACTTTTGAATATCTGGAGAAAACCACTTCCAGTGGTCTTGAAGGAACGGATCATGGATCCGATCCAAGCTTCTGATACCTGGAGATGGACAGGCTATGAAAATTCTTTTGTGGTTTTGGACGGACAAATCATGCAGTCCGTTAGCGGTGGTTCCCACTGGGGTGGTGGAATGATGATTTCTGCATGGGACCAAGCCAGATTTGGATATTTGACTTTGAGGAATGGAAACTGGGACGGGAAGCAGCTGATCCCAACTTCCTGGATTGACAAGTCACGCACTCCTACCCCTGCCCAACCGGGCTATGGATTCATGAATTACTTCTTAAACAATGACCTTAAAGAAGTTCCGGCCGCTCCAAAGAATGCTTTTCTTCATATCGGTGCCGGTACCAATATGATTTACGTGGATCAGGAAAATGACCTGGTGATTGTGGCCCGGTGGATACCTAATGGAGACAAAGCTGAATTGGTCAAGCTGGTGCTGGAAAGCTTGCCGAAGTGAGTTGTAAAACCAGATGAAAACACAGTTATTCAGCAGACAGTTTTGGCTTTGGCAGCGCATTCCCGCCAAAGTTATTTCCTTCAAGTCAATTGATAAGGAGCTTAACTTTCTCCTAATCTATTCCATAGGCTATGTTTTCCTTGGATATTTAATCGGATTATTGATTCAGATTCATCCTATTCCAATTCTTGGCGCCAAAAATTTTGTCCAGGATTTCTGGTATTCAGTTATTTTCAAACTCCTGTGTTTGTTGATTATTCCAACCTACGTTTACTTTTTCAAATGGAATTATTCAATCAATGATTTGATTCTTGATTTCATCCCCAGACCAAAAAATCTAATCCTGGGTTCTCTGCTGGTTCTGTTTGGGTTCTTTCTAAATGCAGGACATCTGAGCGGAATAAAATCCCAAATTCCTCTTTTTGATGATGCAGTCCTTAGGTTGGCAATGGGTGTGATTTTACCACTGATCATTGCAGGATTGCCTGAGGAGCTGTTTTTCAGAGGCTACCTTCAAACCAGGTTGGAGAAAAAATGGAACCGGATAAGCGCAATTCTGCTTTCATCCCTTCTTTTCACAGCTTGGCATTTGCCCAGTAGATACCTCTTATCCAATGGAATCGAAGGTCAGGCTGGTGATTTTTTCGGAGTATTGACGGGGACAGGTTTACCCGTTTTCATTGTGAGTATTTTCTTTGGTTTACACTGGTCCCGTTATCGAAATATTATTTTACTGATTATGGTCCATTGGGCTATAGATATTTTACCGTCACTGAGCTCTTTTTTTAAAGAGAGTTATTGATCTCTTCCTATCATTAAGGAAACGGGAGTAATTTCAATTTCCTGCTATCCAGGCAATTGCAGAACCACCCTGTAAGCCTGAATGGAGCCTGAAAGAAATCCCTCTGCACTTCCCCACAGATATAGCTGAAACGTCCGGTGAAGTGCTTTCCCCCAACGTTGTTCGATGATTTCCAGATTTTCATCCAACCGCTTGGCCCACTCACGGCAGGTTAGATAATAATTATGGGTATCGTCCCAAACTCCCCGAAGCAAGAATGGAGTTTTTGCCACCTCAGCCAAATAATCATGTAAAACCATCAAATGGCCATTGCCTTCGAATACAAACTTATTCATAAAAGTCCCGTGAGAATTTCTGGTTCGATCTGCACTGGCATCCAAATACAAGTGTCCTCCGGGCTTAAGCAGCTTTTGATATTGACGCAGGGAAGATTTGTAATCAGGTAAATGTTCCGTTACACCGCAATTGACAATTGCATCGTACTTCAAATCAGGATTGTGTTGTAGAAAATGTTCTAAGACAATTTGGCAAGGAAGATTATGCTCTTTGATGATTTGCTCAACAAAAGCTTTTGATCGTTCAGAAATCGTCAAAGAGGTCACATGAATTCCCTTTTTTCCGGCAAATTCAACAAAAGAGCCCCAGCCTCCTCCTATTTCCAGAATTCGGTCTCCGGGTTTGGCATGGACAGCATCAAGTGCAAACTGAAATTTCCTTGATTCGGCATCCTCAAGTGATTCATCATCAGAGGCAAATACAGCCTGAGAATAAGCACGGTGTCTTTTGTCCAGAAAAAGCTGGAAAAATTCTTCTTCCAAATCATAATGTTGGGAAATCCACTTCTTATCACTCTTGACCTGACCAAAAATAAAGGGTTGGATCAGCCTCCAAAGAAAGTTGAAGCCCTTTCGGTCCGAAAAAAGCTTCCGTAAGCTAAGGATTGAAATAAAATCTCCATCCACATTGATATCACCTTGCAAGTATGCTTTGGCAATGACTTCCTGATCCATGGTGCTCAAGGCGGAAACAGCCTGTTCATTTTTTAGAAAAAGAGAAAATCGGGGAATATCTCCAAGAAAAAGCCGCTCCTCTCCCATGGGGCCTTTCAACATAAATGGAATTTGGGATGAAGAAGTAGAAAGTGTTTCCAATTGCTTTTGAAGAAGATCAGCTAGTCGTGTAAACCTGTTAGCCATAGAGACTTGAAAAATTGGGTTGATTAAAAATTTGCCTTCGAATTCACAGTTTGTAAGTCGATAATTTATGGAATTTCGATTTCCTTACAAAAACTGGTTTAAGATTAAGAATTTAGAAATTCGTAATAAATCCCTAAAATGGAAATTATAGCTAACGACCAGGCTTTGTTTTAAAAAATTAATTTGACTAGAGGTGTATTATTAGGTGTTATTTAAGATAATAAACTTCGCTCAAGTCTCCATTTTTTAAAAATTCTGAAATTATTTAAACAATTATTTTCACCCTGATTCTACACTCTATTAAGATGATATAAACCCCCATTTCGGGGAATTTCAGCCCTTTTATGCTAGCGCTTCAAAATAAGCCTAAAACAATGTTTTCAACTGTAAACGTGAAAAATCGGCTTTTTTTTAATTGGTGGATAGTGGTTTCCCCAATAAAATCCATTCATTCATCGAAAGTTTCAATAATCATGCTAACATTATGTGTAATAGGTATAATCCAATTTATTACATAAATATTACAGTTTATTTAACTCTGTCAGAGGACAGGTAATGAAATCCAGATTAAAATATTTTTTTTTAATCAACTATTCTGTTTAATTTTCGAGTACAATATTTTGTATTTTAAACTAGGTAAAATTCTTTTTAAGATGAATATCTCAAGATTTAATAGTTGTCTATTCAGTTTCTTTATTTTATTAATGAGTCTAACAACAAGTTGCGCTGAAGATGACTCATCGATAAATCCAATTTTAACATGGATTGATGGGGAGGGTTCGATCCAGGCAACGGATGTATTTTTGGATTTCCAGGACATGCTAGTGTACAAAAGCGCAACGGAAATTCATTCCTATAATGCTTCAATTAAGGATAAAATAGTCGAAGGCACATTTGAAGTTTATAATTTCGACCGGGAAGGAAATCCAGTCTCGGATGCACAGGGAAAAATCGAAAGCATAGTTTTTGAAGAAGATTGTAAAACTGCTCGGATAACAGGAATTATCACAACTGCCTCCGATCCTGAGTTTTTAGAATTGTATGCAGTTTGGACTGTTATCGACAATGGAGCAGGCTTAAATGAAACAACGGATATTAGATATCCGATAGATCCGGAGACTGCGAAGTACCATCGTGATGCTGGCCTTTCACTCGAATGGTATTCTTTTAAATCTTACTTTTCAGCTGAAGGAAAAGTGCACCTTGAATCCAAAGGATGCAGCTGAAATTTAAGTCAAGAATTTTCGGAATCCTTTTTATAGCAACTGAACTTAATCATTTGGGCTTTCCAATTTGGATAAAGCCTTCACAAATAAGAATTTGAAAGCTGATTGAATAGTAGACCTTCAAATTTTGAATAGTCTGCCATTTTAAAGTTTGAATTTTCTTCCACTCATGGAAGAGGGATGAGGGGAACTAGCTTAGGTATAGGATCGGGAGGTTTAGAAGTTGCTTATTCTGGCACTCTCCCAACCCGGTTTTTTTCTTGCATCTTTATGCCTTTGGTCAATCGATTCGCTAGCCAGCCATTGATACCCCGATCCACTTTCCGATTCCAAATGTGATCGCCGCAGCTGCTAAGCCAAACAGCACCTGACGGAATCCGGAAAACCAAAT
>DATIAI010000706.1:0-6972 GCA_035458065.1 Algoriphagus sp.
ATTCAATTATACATTTATCTGGAATTTTGATGGATTAGGATCTGCTACAGGAACGAATCCTATTTTTAATTTCCCTAGTTCTGGCACTTACACCATCGGCTTAACTGCCAATGACGGTACTTCTATTACTACAATTTATAAAGACATCTTTATCGACCCCAATTTTGGAATTCAGGTGGATATTTTTCCCACCAAAATCAACGACAGCTCAGGAATAATTTATGTTCAAAGTGTCACTGGAGGAACTCCTCCATATTCTTATTCCTGGACAGGTCCCAACGGATTTACAAGCACATCAAAGGATATTTTCAACCTTAGCAATGGGCTTTATACCTTGACTGTGACTGATATAAACGGGTGCACTCAGACAGTTTCCTATGAATTGGATATTGCTTCTGTCCTGGGATTTTCTTGGAAATCCTTGGAGGTCAAAGGAAACAATTCGAAAATTGAGGTTTGCTGGGAAGTAACCTCACATGATGAAAACTGCACTTTTGAAATACAGCGCAGTTTTGGCGACATCTCAAATTTTATCACCATAGGAAATATTCCAGGGGTAAAACCCTTAGGTGAATCTCAGTCTTACCATTTCACCGATAATACGATTCCTATGCTTGAAAACACCTTTTACTATCGGATAATAAAAAGATCCGACGATCAGCTCGATTACAGCCCTGTAAAAATGTATAAAAAAGAACCCCTCCAAGGATTAGAAAAACTTTGGTTGGTATATCCAAATCCCTCCAAAGGGTCAGATATTTTCATCAAATATTTGGAAGAAACCAACTCCATCCCTAAGCAAATCACAATTGATATTTTGAACTCCGGAATCCATTTGCAATCACTTACTTTTCAATCATCACTTTCAGAACCGATTAATTTAAAGGAACTGTTCCCGAACTTACCCAAAGGGCACTTGATCATGAGAATCCAACTAGACGGTGAAATAGATGTGATCCAGCTGATCAATTGACAGCTTGGAATTTCGTAGTGGTTTTTTTGTGCTTGGTTGCCAATTTTTTTAGCAATTTTATATTTCCTAAACCTTCCCGAAACAACAATGAAAACAAGGTTGATCTGCATTTTTTGCCTGATTTGGATTAGCTCCTGCTCCTGCGAACCGGAAGACCTTGCAAAGCTGGCCTTCAGCGGCATGGAAAATATCATGGGAGAAGGCTTTATGCCATCAGAGGAAGTCCGCGCTATGGGAAGATTTCAGGGGATGAGTGTAAATCTGAGCCAATCCACTGTGGATGGGGAGGTGGAATCAACGATTTTCCTAAAACTGGAAAACGGTGATCCTGCCATCTTGGGAAATCAACCCGAGATTTTGGCTAGAAAATGTGCAGAAACCTACCTTAGGGACTTTGAAAAATCCGTTGATTACCAAAAAATCACTGTGCAGTTCCTTCAGTCCGACCCCTCCAATCCTGAGAATATAGCAATGCAGGAATATACGTTTGACACAAAAGATTTTTAACTCCAAACCCGCCCGGCCATGAATTTCCCTCCTGATTATCAAAAACCTCCCCAATCCCTCGGGGATTGGATTATCAATGTTTTGATTTCCAAAATTCCCCTGGTCGGATTTATCATGCTGATCGTATGGGCGGTGGACAAGAATACAGAACCAGACAAAGCCAACTGGGCTAAAGCAGAGCTGATCGTTACCCTGATCGGATTTGTGATCGCAATGTTGTTTGTAGGATTGCTGGGCTTCGGTTTTTTCATGAATTTCGCTGAACAAATCGATTGGGATTCTATAGACTGATGAATTTTAAAGCCATTTGTTCCGATATCGACGGAACACTCCTCAATTCCGAGCGGGACCTTTCTCCTCGGCTCAAACATATAATCCGTCAATTCCCAAAGGAATTTCCGGTAATTCTGGCCAGTTCCCGAATGCCTGATGCCATGCGGCATTTGCTGCGAGACCTTGAAAAACCATCCGAACCGCTAATTGCCTACAATGGGGGATTTGTATTGGACAAAAGCGGAAATGTCCTGGACTCGGTTACAATTCCAATCGACCTAGTGGCCAAAATCCTTGAAATGACCCGAAAAACAGAAATCCATGTAAGTCTTTACCACGGAGAAAACTGGTACGAACCAAAGGAAGATTATTGGGCAAAGCGGGAAGCTCAAAATACCAAAGTCCAACCCACTTGGATGAGCGGAGAAGCTGTTTTAGAGCTTTGGACAAAAGAAAATCTTGGTGCTCACAAGGTCATGGTGATGGGTGATTCCAATGAAATCAGCTGGCTTTTTGGAGAATTGCACTATGAGCATGCCAATGACCTTCACTTGTATCGATCCAAAGACACTTACATCGAAATTGCTCCCCGAAAAATCTCCAAAGCGACTGCGCTTAAGCTGGTATTGGAAAATATCTATGATTTTGGAATGGATGAGGTCATCGCCTTTGGAGACAATTACAACGACATTGATCTGATTCAAAGCGTAGGCTGGGGAGTGGCAGTCGCAAATGCGAGACCTGAAGTAAAAGCAGTCTCAAAAGAAATTACGCTGCATCACAAGGAAGACGGAGTGGCAGTTACCTTGGAAAGAATAAAATCTGAAGGATGAAGTCAGAAAGCTGAAATCAGAAATTTCAGACTTCTGCCTTCATAATTCTGACTTACAAAATTCCGCTTCCATCTTCAACCTCCTCCATTGCCTGGCTCAAAAAGTCATTGAAGGGTTTCATCTTACTAAACCCATTTAAGGCAAGGGTGATAAATTCTCCAGATTCTATTGCTTGGTCGGAAACTGGGGTAGAGACGGTAAAGCTTTTCAACTTGAGGTATTCGATGAAGGGATGAGTTGGTTCGTAGTCTCTCGGGCTGGTTTTAAGCTTATCTCCTTCGATTCCTTTGAAAAGCTTTTTGAATTCCGGATCATTTTCAATTTTTTCCAATTCAGACCCACTGTAATCGATCTCTTTTCGGATCTTTTTCAAGGCTTCCGTCTCAGGCATCCATATCCCGCCAGCCAAAAATGAATTTCCGGGTTGGATCTGAAGGTAATATCCAGGTCCTGGGGATTTTTTTCCTTTTGGAGAAAAGTAAACTCCAAAATTTGTCTTGTAGGGATCTTTATTTGCGGAAAATCGGACGTCGCGATTTTGGCGAAACACACAGTCCTTGGGCTGAAATGCAGACAATTCTGGTTCCAAATCTGTCAATTGCTTCAGCATCACAGCCACATCCTCCAACAATTCCGCTTTGGTATCCAAGTACCATTTCTTGTTGGCATCCATCCATTCTTTGTGGTTGTTTTGGGCTAATTCAGATAGGAATTTGAGGTAGGGGCGCATAGGAAGGATGGAGTGAGAAAGCTAAAGATAGAAATATGAAAGTTTAACTGATAGGAGCTTCTTGAGGTTTGAATGATCAAGAATTTTCAAAGCTTAATCTTGAACTGATAGGAACTTTTTGGTTAACTTACACGTGTTAAATTTCTACAAACCACACGTGCCATGAATACGAAATTAACGCTTACACTCGAAAAAGATGTGATTGAGAAAGCCAAAGAATATGCAGCTCGTCAAGGCCAAAGCCTTTCTTCTTTGGTAGAAAATTACTTCAAGCATCTTTCTATGGTTGATAAAGAGCCTTTACAAAAAAAAGATCTAAAGCCGCTTCCTGAAAGTTTTCTCCGTTTTGAAGGCATCTTAAAAAAGGAAGGCGAAGAGTTTGATTACAAAGAAGAACTTACCAAGGCTTTGATGGAAAAATATGGCCTCTAGTTATTTTTTGGATTCAGATATCATTTTAGACTTCTTGCTGAAAAGACTTCCCTTCAATATAGGAGCTAAACAGATTTTCCAATTGTCTTTAAATAATCGGGTAAAGGTATTTGTCTCGTCCTTGGCAATTGCCAATGTTCATTACATGTGTACTAAGGCCGTTGGAAAAGAAGAAAGTTTACTTTTATTGGAGGAATTGACAGATTTGGTAGAAATCCTTTCGGTAGGAGAAAAAGAAATCTTCTCCGCAATGAAAAGTGGTTTTCCGGATTTCGAAGATGCCATCCAACATTTCGCCGCCTTGCAAGATCCGCAAATACAAGGCATTATCACCCGAAACATAGTCGACTACCGCAAGTCCCAACTTCCAATTTTTTCCCCAGAATCCTTCTTGGCACTTTTCAAATAAAATCCACCAAGATTTCCAGTTTCATTCCCCTACTCCCTTTAATCAGGATCAGGTAATCTTCCAACTTACTGTCTTCAAGCCAATTTCTCAATGAGAAAGGATCAGGAAAATAAAGTGCTTTTGGAGCTTTTTCCAAAGCTGAAACCATCAACTTCCCGGTAAAGCACACCTTGTCGATTGGATATTCACTAACAATCTCCCCTATCCTTCGATGCTCAGCTTCGGCGTGGTCTCCGAGCTCAAACATATCGCCGAGAATGATCATTTTCTTTTTCCCAGTCATTTGTCCAAACGTCCGAATCGCAACTTCCATACTCGAAGGATTGGCGTTGTAAGCATCTAAAATGATAGTATTGCTCCGCTTTTCGATCAGTTGAGAGCGCATGTTTTCCGGTCGGTAAGTGACGACAGCTTCAACCGCTTTTTCCATCGGAACTCCAAAAAACTTCCCAATTGTCAATGCCGTAGCGATATTTCCAAAATTATACCCTCCAATCAATCCGGTTTGAAACACCTGTTCAGAACCTTCTGTGCTGAACTTCACAAATGGATCAGCTCCCTGAAAGGTCACCTCGCAAAAATCTCCTTTGGCTGGGTAAAGGATAGGATTTTCAAAACGTTTGGCCATATTGGATAAAATCGCGTCCTGAGAATTGATAAAAACCGTTCCCTTTGCCTCTCTTAAATGCTGAAAAAGCTCGGTTTTGGTTTTCAAAACACCTTCAGGACCACCCATCCCCTCCAAATGTGCCCTGCCAATATTGGTGATAAAACCATGAGTCGGCTCTGCGATATCGCATAGTTCCTTGATGTCACCGGGTTTGTTGGCTCCCATTTCCACAATGGCAATCTCGGCATCGCTCCCGATCGAAAGCAAGGTCAACGGAACTCCAATGTGATTATTGAGATTCCCGACAGTTGCGACTGTTTTAAACTTCTGCTTCAACACAGCATTCAAAAGCTCTTTGGAAGTTGTTTTCCCATTGGAACCAGTCAATCCGATAATGGGAATCCGAAGCTGGTGACGGTGATGATTGGCCAATTTTTGCAAAGTCGTCAGCACATCCTCGCAGATAAAATAACGCTCATCGTCCTCCACCCAGTAAGCCGGGTCATCGATCACAACAGCTGAAGCACCCATTTCGAGCGCTTTAGGAGCAAACTCATTCGCGTTGAAATTTGGACCTTTCAGGGCAAAAAACAGATTTCCCTGCCCGATTTTTCGGGTATCGGTACTGACACCTGTGCTTTTCAAATACAGTTGGTAGAGAATGGAGAGATTCATTATTGGAAAGAATTAATTGCCAAAATAACGCAATGATTCACATCTTTGGGGAGGCTCTTTCGTTTTATTTTAGAGTTTACATTTTCCTGATTCATGCAAAAAACCCTGGTTTTTCTTTTCACTTTACTCAGTTTCAATTCCTTTTCGCAGGTAGTTTTTGAATTTGACCTAGAAAAATCAATCAATATAAACGGCACCCAAACTCCGATTCCTTTTTCTCAGGGAATCAATTCCGCACAGATTCAAACCATAGATTTGACAGGTGATGGAAAAGAAGAATGGGTGATTTGGGATATCAATTCCCGTCAACTTCAGGTTTTTGAGAAAAGCGGGGAAAGTTTTAATCTCCTGCCAGAACTGGCCTACTTTTTCCCCGAGGATATTTCAGGCTTTCTGGTATTGGAGGATTTTGATGGGGACGGAAAAAAAGACCTTTTCACTTCGACTGCCTTGGGAATCAAAGCCTATCGAAACACCTCCCAAGGAAGCCAAATCTCCTGGACAGTGGCCCAAAATTTCCTTAGGCTGGATGGATCTGGAAATATCCAGACCAATAATTTAGACACTCCGCTAATCCGGGATTTGGACGGAGATGGAGACTTGGATCTGGTGATTTTCAATTTTGCTTCAGGAGATTTCCTAGAGTTTTATAAAAACACCTCAATCGAGCGAAAAGGGTCGGTTGACATCGACGGCTTTGCTTTTCCCCAAAGCTTTTGGGGGAATTTTGTTTTCTGTGGCTGTTCGGACTTCACTTTTGGAGAAAGATGTGACGGAAGGCCTATTTTCCCAACAGAAAGAATCGACGAAAACGCACGAATTCTGCATGCTGGAGGTCATAGCATTTTGTACCGTGACTTCTCCGGAGATGGAATTTCAGATTTGGTTTTAGGCCGGGATGAGTGTAACACCTTGTATTATTTGCCCAATTTAGGCTCTGACTTTGCTCCGCTTTTCACAAGTTTTTCCAGAGAAATCCCGGGTATTGGAAACCTCCCTGAGTTTCCGCTTTTCCACAATGGTCAATTTATCGATGATGATCTGATTATCAGTCTCAATACCAGTGAGACCTCTTTTGACTATAAGATCGATTTTGCCAAATCCATCGTAAAGCTCGATGAAAATGGAAATCAAGACCCCAATTTCGTTCAATCTCAGCTTTTTGATTTGGGTGAAAATACTCGTCCGTTTTTCAAAGGAAACAAGTTCGGGGGTGAACTTTGGCTCACAGCAAATGTGAAAACAGGCCAAAATGTAGCAGGACAAGCATTTCGAATGGCCTACAATGGTTCTCAATTTGAGTTGTTGGAGAGTGATTGGCGGGATCTTTCTGAGCTAAATCTCCTGGATCTCCAATTGATCGAGTACACTGACCTCCAAAAAAAGGATTATTTTTTGATCTCCGGAACCCGAATGATCAACAACATTCCCACCCAGCTTTTGCTCAAGGCAGAAGACAGTGATTTTGTGAATTTCAACTTGAGTGGATTGACCTTGCGGCGAGGCGACCAGCTTACTTTTTTTCCATTT
>DATIAI010000707.1:0-2725 GCA_035458065.1 Algoriphagus sp.
GAAATCTGTATTGCTGTCATTTATGAGGATGCCAACTGGGATCATTACTGGGAGGGTACCTACCTCCGTACCAATGGCAACATTGGGACTTTCAACAGAAAAATGCTAATGCCGATGATCGTCGGTGGCATCACAGACAAAATCAATGTGATTGTCAGCTTGCCCTATGTGAAAACTTCCGCAAGCGGAGGTCAAATCACTGGGATAGAAGGAATCCAAGATTTTGGAATTTCACTAAAGGCAGAGTTATTAAACAAGCAAATGGACAAAGCCAAACTGATGGTTTTTTCTAACCTAAGCTTTAGTACCCCTGCTTCTAATTATTTGTCTGATTACATGCCTTTCAGCTTGGGATTCGGAGCAAATGAACTTGGCCTGAGAGTTATCGGACAATATGAATTGGACAAAGGTCCATACCTCAGGGGATCTTTCGCTTACCTGCATAGAGGTGCGACCGAAGCTGAGCGGGACTATTATTACCAGGACGGAAGCTACTACACTGCAACGATGGATGTGCCGGATGCTTTGAACGCACAGGTTGCACTTGGTTCCTGGTTTTTGGATAAAAAACTAAGGGTGGAGGGTACTTTAACCCTATTGAATTCCACCTCAGGTGACGACATCCGCGCCTACAATGCTCCTCAGCCAACCAACAAAGTGGAGTTTAGCCAGGTGGGTGGATTTGCTCAGTATTACATTAAAAAAGGTGGGGGACTTGGCTTTCTGGCCTATTACAACCACATGTTCTCAGGCAGAAATATGGGACAGTTTTCCGGCTACGGCCTGGGTTTGACTTACCAATTCAAAGCCTTCTAAAGACTTACGAAATATGAAAATACAACTTCGCTACCTTTTCCTTCTTGTAACAATTCTGGCATTGGCCGGCTCCTGCATGGAGGATTTACCAAGACATTTGGAATATGAAGGATATGAATTTGCAGACCTTGACGAAGGTGCTGGAGAATGGAATTTGATTTTAATGTCAGGAAATGAAGAGGTGGTTATTCCAGCTCCGGCAGCAGAAGGTTCACCTGCATTAAACCAGGAATTACAGGAAGTTAAATCCAAAATCGCGGATGCCACCAGCGAACAGCGTAAAGCTGTTGCCTATTGGACTAACAATCCGCTGATCCGTTGGAATGAAATCGCACTGGAATTATCAGTCAAATATAATCTGATCCCTGGTCCAAATCCAGACGGCACCTATACCCTGCCAAATCCTGCTGATCCTTCCGCGATTCCCAATTTCCCTTTTGCCCATCCTCCCTATATCAGCCGAATGCTGGCCTATCTCAGCGTCGCTCAGTACGACGGCCTGATTACTTCTTGGCATTACAAGGAAAAATTCGGACGTCCGGCACCTTATGTGCTCGATCCCCAGATTGTTTCTGCCTATGCCGACAACGGATTAAACTCCTATCCATCTGACGGAGCAGTCGTGGCAATCACTTCTAGAGATATTCTATCGGCAATGTTTCCTTTGGAAAAAGAATACTTGACAAAATTGGCAGATGAGCATTTGGAATCTCTTGTGATTGCGGGAATCAATGTCAACAGCGATGTAGAGGCAGGGAAATTAATCGGAGCTGAAGTTGCGAAAAAAGCTCTAGCCAGAGCTGCCAACGATGGGATGAAAAATGCCCAAACTCCAAAACCTAAATCGGATTCCATCAAAAATGCCGCCTTCCAACGCTTTGGTTGGAGTTGGGATAATCAGGAAACACCCCAAAGACCGGTTGGATTGACACCCCTTTTCGGAAAAGTGAAAATGTGGAATGTTCCGACAGTAGAAGAAGTCAGACCACGGGTTCCTCCAGCTCCCGGTACGGAGGAATTCAATGAAAATGCAAAAGAACTGAAACGCTACGCAGACAACCTGACAGTGGACCAACGGAGAATTGCCAACTTCTGGAACGACGGATTAAATACCTATAGCCCTCCTGGCCATTGGAACCGCTTTGCCAAAGAAACTGTGGTGAAGAATCGCCTGAGTCCTGTACGCACAGCACGTGTATTTGCCTACATGAACATGGCCATCGTGGATGCAGGGATCAGCTGTTGGGATGCTAAGTATTATTACCACTATCCACGTCCTATACAGACGATTCCGGGATTCAAGACCATTTTGGGTACGCCAAACTTTCCGGCTTATACTTCAGGACACAGCACATTTTCGGCAGCGGCTGCAGAGGTACTTTCTCATTTCTTCCCAGCTGATGCAGCTAAATTCAAAAACTGGGCAGATGAAGCAGCAATGTCAAGAGTGTATGGAGGTATCCACTACAGATTTGATGCAGAGGAAGGCTTGAAACAAGGGAAAGCAGTAGGCGCTTACTCCGTCTCAAAAGCTAAGCTTGATCAAGTTGATTAATCAAAACAACAACCCATTAACCGAAGAATAATGAAAAAATATATACTTCTCCCAGTCTTAGCACTGGGGATGATTTTACTTACTCAAAAATCAATTGCACAAGGATGCGTTGCCATCAGACAATTTTCCGGTTTGGGAAATGCGGTCGGGCAAGGAAACATCCTCAATCCAGGTGAATGGAATATCAGTACGAATTTCCGCTACTTTAAGTCATTTAGGCATTTCAGGGGATCGCACGAAGAGCCTGAGCGAATAGAAAACGGCACCGAGGTGATCAATTATCAATATGGTCTGGACATCAACGTGAGCTACGCTTTCAGCGAAAGATTATATGGAATTGTCTCCTTGCCTTTT
>DATIAI010000708.1:0-4565 GCA_035458065.1 Algoriphagus sp.
AGGAAGTATTTTGTTTTTTGACCCTGACGGAAATACAATCCTGATCGATCAGCACATCTAAACAAACCTATGAAAGCCTCTTTTCGCTACTCTTACGGCCCAATCGAATCCATCAAAATAGAAGAAATCCCGATCCCAGAACCCAAAGAAAATGAACTCAGGATTCGGGTGATGGCCACGACTGTCAATCGGACGGATATCGGTGTTTTGACCGGCAAGCCCTATTTGATGCGGGCCTTTGCCGGATTCCCGAAGCCTACTTTACCTGTTACTGGGACAGATTTCGCAGGAATTGTGGACAAAGTCGGTGAAGGTGTTTCAGATTTCAAGGTCGGAGACAAGGTGTGGGGATTTGGCGACAACGGATCAGGAACTCACGGCGAGTTTGTTTGTTACCCCACCAAAAAGGCCTTACTTCCAATTCCTGATGGCATTGATTTCGCCACAATTGTTGCCTGCGCCGAAGCGGCTCATTATGCCTATAACTTTATAAACAAGGTAAAACTTGAACCCGGAAACCATGTCTTAGTCAACGGCGGAACTGGAGCCATAGGCTCGGCTGCTATCCAATTGTTAAAATCCCGGGGAATTGAAGTGACTGCTGTTTGCCATGAAATCAATGTGGAAAAAGTAAGAGCACTTGGTCCTGACCGTGTCATCGCTTTGGAAAAAGAAGATTTTACCAAGGAGAAAATCGAATACGAATGTGTGTTTGATGCCGTGGGGAAAAGCCGGTTTTCGCTGTGCAAACCGATTTTGAAGCCTAATGGAATTTACATTTCCTCCGAGCTAGGACCCAATTGGGAAAATCTGACGTTGGCATTGACCACTCCTATTCTTGGTGGAAAAAAGGTGGTGTTTCCTCTCCCAATAAATATTTTGGAAAGCATGAAAGTCATTCAGGATTTGCTTCTTCAGGGAAAATTCAAACCGCTAATTGATCGAACATTTATGTTGGATCAGATCCGAGAAGCCTTTTCCTATGTCGCTTCAGGGAAAAAAATCGGTAATGTAATTTTGGATTTATCGGAAATCTAGGATTTCAAATACGAATCAGAAAAACCGGTTTTCAGGGTTTGTGTATTCATTTTTTCTGTTTGGCATATTATGAATTCGTGGAAATGTAATCTGAAAATCTTTTTAATTTCCTTAACCTGTCTCATCCCATTTCTTTCTCAGGCGCAGGATCTGGATCCAAGAGCGTACATGCGGGTTCCGGTCGGGACTACAACAGCTTTTACAGGCTTCTCATTCTCCTATGGCGAAGTTGTTACTGATCCGACCTTGCCAATCCAGAATATCAAGGCTCAAGTCGAAGCGCTATCGGTTGGGGTTTCGCGCACCTTTGGATTATTTGGAAAAACCTCCCAAGTCCTCATCGCACTCCCCTATTCCTGGGCGCAAGTTTCAGGCGATGTAGCTGAGCAATACACGGAAATAACCCGCTCGGGAATGGCTGATATGCGATTTCGGTTTAGCACACTGTTAATTGGAGGAAATGCAGGTACTGTTCAGGAGATTATGCAGGCGCCCCGCAAGACAATTCTAGGTTTTGGATTAAATGTTGTTGCCCCGACTGGTCAGTTTTTTTCCGAAAAACTCATCAATCTAGGCACCAATCGCTGGTCTTTCCGTCCGGAACTAGCCTTATCCCAACCGATAGGCGAGCGTTGGTTGTTGGATTTTTATTCCGGACTTTGGCTTTTCACCACCAACAATTCATTTTATCCCGGTTCTTCTGTGCGAAAGCAAGAACCGATGGGTACTTTTCAGGCTCATTTCAGTTATAATATCAAACCCTTGCTTTGGGTCGCGATCAATACCACTTACTATGTCGGGGGAACCTCCACTATCAACGGAATTTACAATGATGACCGGCAGAATAACTTCCGAATCGGAATCACGGCTGTAGTTCCAACCGGGAGATTTAGCTCCTTAAAATTTGCAGCAAGTACCGGTGCCGTTGTCCGGGTTGGGCAGGATTTCAATTCCGTGACCTTGGGTTGGCAAAAGACGTGGCTGAAGGGAATGAAAAAGTGATTTGGATGTTGTTTTGAAGGACCGAAATCAGTTACTCCCTCCCAATTTGGATTTGTTTTTTCCTGAATTTTCCAGGCCAAAAATCAATAAAGGAATGGTCACACCAAGGGTAATCGCAAGCAAAATAAACAAGGTCATGGTGCCATTGAAGATGGTCTGGTTTACAATTTGACCATAGTTCTCATCTGGTGTTCGAATAAGTTTCATAAGACCAAGCATTGCTTTGTAGGCAAAAGCTCCCGGAACCAAAGGAATCACTGAAGGAATGGTGATCATCATGGGAATAAAATTTTTCCAATTGCCCAAAAACACACCCGTAAACCCAATCACCAATCCTGATATGAAAGTGGAAAATACGATCCTGCCTCCTATATCAGGAAGCATCAATCCAAACTTGAAAAACCCACCCAAAAACCCCACCAGCAAAATCATCCAAAGGCAGCGTTTTGGGGCATTGAAAAGAACTCCAAATCCAAATGCAGCGCAACTGCACCAAAGGCCTTTGAAGATCACATCCAGCAGTTCCATTAAAAGGGGATTTTGAAAATGTACAATACAGAAGCTAAGCCAGCAGCGATCCCGAAAGCATGCATAAGAGCATTTACACCCCTGTCAATTCCGTTGATGATGTATCCATTTAAGAGATCCACCAAAGAAATCACCAGCGGAACACCGGGTACTAAAAACAACACACTCGTCGAGAATGCATGGTCCGGAAGTGCCGTGATCTCCAACTTCCAGCAGAGTACGATCACAAAAGCCGCCAACAAGGCACTGAAATAAGTGATGATGTAGGGGTTCAGCTTTTTTTTCACCAGCTCCTGTTTCAGGAACAAGCCGCAAAAGGTTGCCATAAAAGTAATTCCCATCTCAATAAAATCCCCTCCAAAAGTGTAACAGAACCCCGAACCCGCTAAACTTACCACCAATAAAATCGCCAATCTGGGATAATGGGATCGGTTTTGAATATCCTGAAAGGCATCATTCAATTCGTTCAATGGAAGCTGATTTTCCATCAATTCAATACTGAGATTGCTAATATCTGAAACCACCCAAAAATTCACTCCCGGCAGTGAAGGATTACTTTTCCCTCCGGAAAAGACATTTTCATCCTGCTGATCCAGAATGCTGATCGAAAGGTGTTTAGTGCTCAGATCAGAATAAATCCTAAAGCCATAAGCCTTGGAGATTCGATCCAAAATCAGGCTGACCCTCCGTGTGGGAGCTCCGGCATGGAGCATGGTCATGCCCATATCCAGCAAAATTTTTCCAAGAAAAACCGGATCAAACGGTTTGTTTTCTGACTTCATTTTAACGGTTTTCGGAAGTAAGATAATCCAGACAGAAAGGAATTCATACAGCTTTAGATCAGTGAATGGAATATAGTTTCAGGAGTCGGAATCTAGAGGAATATCCTTGATCACAATCAGTTGAAATTCTGACTTTTGTCACTGATTATCAGCCAGAATCAACACAATTTTATCTCAATAAACAATCAATTTAAAAACCAATAAACTCAACTACTATGAGCACTCCGGCAAAAAGAAACGGAAGTTTTTGGCCCAAGATGGTTCAAGACTTCTTCGGTGCAGAAAACCCCTTTGATTTTGATGAGAAGTTTTGGTTTCCGGAAAAATCAATAGAAATCCCTTCTGCAAATGTGATTGAAAACGACGGCGAATTCAAACTTGAATTGGCAGCTCCTGGCTTTGACAAAAAAGACTTCAAAGTTGAAATTCAGGACGGCATGCTAAGTATTAGTGCCGAAAAGGAAAAGCAATCAGAGGAGAAAAAGGAAAACTACCGCAAGAAAGAATTTTCCTATTCCAGCATCCGCCGCTCCTTTGCCTTACCAGAAAATGTCAAAGATGAAAAAATCGATGCGAAATATGAGAACGGAATTCTCAAAGTAATTCTTCCAAAAAAGACTCTGGAAGGAAGTAAACCCAAAAAGGCAATTGCGGTAGGTTAAGTTTTTTGAATAGGCGATTTTTTAATAGTTAGCCCCGGTCTGGTAAGCTGGGGCTTATTTTTATTTCGCCCCTTTGACTTATCTCCATGACTCTTTTAAAATCCGTATCCATCCTTTATCATCTAAAACGAAAAAGGCCTCTGGGATTTCCAGAAGCCTTTCTTTTTATCAATTTACAATTCCGAAGTCTCAGATCCCCTCCTGCTCCAGCAGATAAACCAAAGCAGCCATAGCCGCTGCACCCAATTCAAGTTCGCGCTGATCCACCGCCTCAAACACATCTGCCTCGGTGTGGTGGTAGATGAAATACTTTTGGGAATCAGGCTCCAAGCCTATCAGCAATGGTCCTTGATCACGGAGTGGCCCAATATCAGCTCCTCCGCCTGGTTTTTCCAGATTCCAAACCTGATAGGGCATGAAATACGGCCTCCAGCTCAACAGCTTGGCTCGCTGTTCCTCGGTTCCGGTAGATGAAAATCCAATCGGCAAAAATCCTCCCGAATCCGACTCGATGGCAGCGATATGCTTCTCACCTTTTTCCTTGGCAATTTTT
>DATIAI010000709.1:0-16262 GCA_035458065.1 Algoriphagus sp.
CAGCATTTCCCTTTCATAGGATTTATCTAGACATAGTAGGGTTGTTTTTTCAATGACCCTGCTGGTACCCGATGCCACTTTTGCTCTGGAAAAAGGTAAAAAACCGGAGATTTCCCCAGCTTTCTTTTCAGTAAGCTCCCTTTCCTGTTTATCGGCAGTTATAAAAATCTTGAAACTACCTTCAAGTATCACCAAAATCTTGTTTATAGGATCTCCGGACTTGAAAATGGACTCACCCTCATCTAAGTACTTAAGCTCAGAATTTCCAATAAACCATTTTAACTGTTCTTCAGGTACTCCTTCAAAAACTTTAAAATTTAATAGCAAGCTGAGTATTTCATTGTTTTCCATTTTTCTCCAACAATTTGAAATTTTCAAAAATTCACCTACGGTTAGTTTCTTTCTTAAATCATCCAAATCTGGGTAGATCCGCCGATTTATAGTTTTTATGATCTAAAAATATTGGGGTATTCAATTTTCTTTTATTCGGCTCTTGTCAAAATTTTTCTCCCTTTCACAAGAGTAGCCTTACTCAAATAGATTATAAAAATTATTCTCAAAACTCTTATACAAATCGACTTTATTACCCAATCTAACCAGACAAGCTCTTTAAGTGAAATCCTTTAATTCATAAAATCAATATGAAATGTTTTTGTTTGATTACCTGTATTCAGGGTGTCCAGGATTTCCTGAGTGAGGAAACAAAGTAATGCTGGAGACGCCAAGAACTTACTAGATAAAGCACCTGCAAATTCCCCTGCTATTTTATTCCATTTTGACTTGGCCTTGGTCGAAACAGGGTAGGGGTATTTCCATAATTCATGTTTCACAAAAACAAAAAAAAATTATGGAAGCCTTAAATGAATCAATCCGCTTAAATAAAGTAGCTGAAATTGCCCTGGCATACAGGCCTGCTATCAAGCCCAGTAAAAGACCCCTTGGATCTGCTTCCGACAGGTCTATAAGGGTTTTGTAAAGATTTTGGAACATGGATTCTTGGAATATTTGGAGCAGGTTCACATCGTACTTTTGAACAACGGCAACCGGGTGCAGGGAATCTGTTCAATCAATACGCTGTATGCCCCATTTAGTCGGGATCCTCTATTTAGATTTAGCCCGGAGTATTATCCGCTTAACCTGTTGAAAACTTCATTTTAGCATCAAAAGTGCCAGCTTAAAAACTTGCTTCCAGTAAAGCAAAACCACCTCAAGGGCCTGAATCGAAAAAAAATTGTGCCCATTTATTCCCCATGTCAGATGGCTGACAATTAGAGAACTTGAAAGTTTGGATGTTGTGTTCAAATTCTCTGATTATGGCAATTTCAAGAAATTTTGGAGGTGCAGGATGGTGTTTTGTTTTGGTTTCTGCCTGTATTGGTACAGATTTTCAAAATGATCCAACCGTAGATCCACTAATCGAACTTGAATCCCAACAAATCGGATTGAAAATAAATGACCAATTACAGCTCTCACCGAGATACTTTAATGAATATGGTCAAGAGGAACAGGTTTCATTTAGTTATTCCAGTTCCAATCCAGCCTTGGTGGAAGTAAATTCCACTGGTTTAGTGACTGCCAAATCTCCGGGAACAGGATTTGTCCAAGTCTGGTATGGGGAAAAAGTTATGAATTCACTTCAAATTAACGTGGTCAGCGATCCCAATGAAGTTGCTATAGTCCTGTTAAATGCTGAACGGAGAACACTTTTTCCGGGTCAACAAACTCAGATGGAAGTCAGTATTCAAAATCTGATCGGACAAAATCTGACCGGTAAAACAATCCAGTGGTTTTCAGAAAACGAAACCATAGCCACTGTAGATCAGAATGGATTGGTCACTGCAATGAAGTTTGGGAAGACTGATATACACGCAAAAGTGTCCGGAGTCAAAAGCAATCCGATTACTGTCTCAGTGGCAGTCCAGCAACTTTCGGGCACTTTCGTGCCGGCTGGTGGATACAGGGCATCTGGAATGGCATTTTTTAATCAGGAAAATGAAAAATTGGTTTTAAGGTTCAGCCAGGATTTTGAAACCAGTTTTGCCCTTGGAACTTTTGTCTACCTCGCCAATTCCACCAACGGACAGGAAATCCGTGCCTCGGGTTTGGAAATCGCTGAAATCAGGACAAACGGTCCACACACCTTCGACATCAGTGCAAGGCATCCTGAGGTTCAGATTACTGACTATAAATATGTCATCATCTTTTGTAAGCCAGCCGGAGTCACCTTTGGTTTTGCCGAAATGAGAAATTGAAATGAAAAAGTCGCTCATCACATTTAGTCTTTTTCTCCTGATAGGAAATGGCTTTTGTCAGGGCTGGTCTCAAAAGCAGGGAGAAGGATATTTCAAATTCGGAACTAACGGAATTCAGGCCGACACCTATTTTTCTCCAGATGGCAGTAGTATTCCGATCACCACTACGGGATTTTACAGCATCGGTCTTTATGGAGAATACGGGTTTAATTCCAGATTAACTGGTATAGTTAACTTCCCGTTTTGGGTTACCAACACCCTGAATGAAGTAAAGTTTCTTCCCAGCGGAAAGGTTATTCCGGGTGATTCATTTTCGGCGGTCGGGGATATTGATTTTGGATTAAAATATGGGTGGTTTCAGGACAAGCCAGTTGTCGTATCAACTTCCTTGATTTTTGGAATTCCAACAGGGAAGACCGGTGGCGGTGAATCAGGAATCCTACAGACCGGAGACTCGGAGTTTAATCAGATGTTCCGAACTGATGTCAGTTTCTCCCTTCCGGTTTCAATTTACTTTTCGGCTTTTGGGGCATTCAACAACAGAACCCGCGACTTTTCTGATGAGATTAGATATGGATTTGATCTGGGCTATTTCAAAAAGAAAATTCTTGTGGCTTTTCACCTCAATGCCATTCAGTCCCTGCAAAATGGCAACGCGGAAAATGTAAATAACGGAATCTTTTCCAACAACCTGGAGTATCTACTGCCTTCTCTGGAAGTGGGTTGGTTTTTCCCGAACAATTTTGGGATTTCAGCTTATACAAGCCATGTTCTACGTGGCCAAAATGTACTCGATGCACCCGGTTTTGGTGTCGGGATTTTCTACCAACTTAAAAACACGCATAAATAAAAATACCTATGAAAACCTTTCTCATCTTATTTCTTGCTCTGACTTTTCAGAGCGTAGCTTTTGGCCAAAAATCCGAAGTGTTTATTGCTGGTGGAAAGGCCATTGCAGGCTACGATCCTGTGGCATATTTTACCGAAAAAAAACCGGTAAAGGGTAAACCTGAGTTCAATCTGGAATATCTGGGAGCCGTTTGGTATTTTTCCTCCGAAGCCAACAAAAAACTTTTTCAGGCTAGTCCTGATACTTATGCCCCTCAGTACGGAGGTTATTGTGCATTTGGAGCGGCTGGGGGATATAAAGCCAAAATTTCTCCCGATGCCTGGTCCATTGTGAATAATAAACTTTACTTAAATTATGATCAGAATGTCCAAATGGATTGGCTGAAGGATAAAGAGGCATTGATCAAAAAAGCTGACAGCAATTGGCCGGTTATTAAAAAGAATTAAACTATGCTCGATCAACCGGAAATCGAAATTCCGATAGAGTCATTATCACCCGGGGCCAATCCTGCCAGGGATCTTACCGCTTTGACAAATTCATTCGAGTTCTGGCCATCCTGGACCATTCATCTTCCAATGGTTTTGCTGGGAATTTATCAGGGATTCCGTCTGGGAAGCCTGAATTTCTTTCCTGCCGTTAATCCCGGAATGACCAACGGAGGGCTGTTCAATTATTCCAAGTTTGAATCTCTTTCTGATTTCTCAAAGGAAAATATCCCGCAAAGTATTCTAAGTAAGCCTCCTCATCACTTGGATCAGTTATTATCCGGGGCTGCCCAAAAGGGAATTGGATTTCCGTTTATTCTGAAACCTGATATAGGAGAAAGGGGTAGGGGAGTGAGGCTGATTTCTAATCCCCAATCCGCTGAAAATTATTTGAAGACTTTCCGAAATGAAGCAGTAATTCTGCAGGAGTTTGTCTCAAAAAAGGAGGACTACGGGCTTTTTATTCTGAAAGACCCCAAAACAGGAGAAATAAAAATCCCTTCAATCACCCAAAAAATCCCCCTGCAAGTCATTGGGAATGGAAGTGATTCCATAAAAACCCTTGTCCAAAAACACCCCAGAGCAACACGGTATACCCAGGAAATCCCGAAAGAGTTAATGGAGATAATTCCCGAGGCCAACCGGATATTCCAGCTTAGCATAAAAGGAAATCATAGTAAAGGAGCCGTTTTTCTGGATCGGTCTGACCTTATTACGGCTGAAGTGATTTCAGCCTTTGAAAAGATTTGTTACCCTTTTCAAGACTTTTTCTATGGAAGGCTGGACGTCAAAGTGAATTCCTGTTCAGATCTTGGTGATCCAAATTTGGTTTCAATTCTGGAAGTCAATGGGGCCAATTCCGAGCCTATCCATATCTATTCGCCCGGAATTTCTTATTTTAAATCACTCGGAATTCTCTGTAATTTCTTTTCTCAAATGGCCCAAATCGCCCAGTTCAATCTAAAATCCATTCACCCAAAACCAACCCTTTCTGCCTTAAAATCAAGCTTCCATTCCTATAGACATCTTAAAAAAAATACTCATGAGTGAAGATGTGAAATTTTGGCACCTTAGAAACCATCAGCTTTTTTGGGTTCTAAACAACTCACAGGTTCGTCAACTCTGCATCATTACTAATTTCAAACGGGCAAAGAAAGGAGAAATAATCGATTTCGGAGAAAAGGAAAGTTCGAGAATTTACCTTCTGAAAAAAGGAAGTCTTAAGTTGGTTCAGGTGGACGAAAAGGGAAATGAATTCATAATTGACATCATTCAGCAGGGGGAATTATTCGGATCCCTAAATGTCGATGGAGATGAAAGCAGTTATGAATATGCCCAGGTTTTGACAGACCGTGTAGTCCTTTGCAGTTTTGGGGCTTCAGATTTTGAGCGGCTTCTTTCTGAGAATCCAACCTTGGCTATTTCCTATACTAAGTTGGTTGGTTTTAGACTTAAGCGGGTCAAAAACAGTTATTCAAACCTTTTCTTCAAAAGTGCTAAAGAAAGACTGATAGCATTTTTGAAAGACTGGGCCAAAAGGGAAGGGAAAATCAATGAGAATCAGGTATGTCTGGACAACTTTCTCACCCAAAAAGAAATCTCTCAAATCATTTGCAGTTCCCGCCAAACGACCACCCAACTTTTCAACGAATGGGAACAGCAAGGCTTGATCAGCTACTCTCGAAAGGAAATAAGAATCAATAATCTAAAGGCTTTGGGCTGAATCTTTCCAAAATGTAAGTTTCCCGACATTTGAATCCCCCCTTTTCCAGCAACTTGAGGTAAGAAAACCAAATCACCCAAGACTATGCTACATGGACCAGGGTTCCCGCCTAATGCCATCGTCTCCGCCAAATCCCTCAGCTGGGCACTCCGTATCCTGGCAGCAATAATATTAACCCAATCACTGGTATATAAATTTGGAGGTCATCCTGATTCAATTTTGCTGTTTACTGAACTTGGCGTAGAACCAGTCGGACGGGTTAGCCTGGGCATTGTAGAATTGGTAGTTGCGATATTGATTCTTTTTCCGAAAACTACCCTTCTGGGTGGGATTTTGGGTGTCATTATAATGTCTGGCGCACTGTTCACCCATTTTTTCCTCATCGGGATTGCTTTTAATAATGACGGAGGCAAGCTTTTTGGCCTGGCATTAGTCTGTTTTTTTTCCTGTATAGGACAGGTAATAATTCTAAAAAACCAACTGATCAGCTATCTTAAAAACCGATATGTTATCTGATGCCTGCTCCCAGCAACTCGAAGAACTCACAGAGCTCCTTCTTCAACTTTCACCGGAAGATTATTCCGGGATTTCGCCAGTATTTAAGAGCTCATCCATTGGCCAGCATGTCCGGCATATTCTGGAGTTTTTTGAATGCCTGGTGACTCAATACGACCAAGGCGAAATAAACTATGATCTCAGAAAAAGGGATTTAAGGCTCGAAATGGAGCCCGCTTTTGCACTTGAAAAAATCCGTGAGCTTCAATCAAAAACCCATCTTCCAGACAAGGATTTGCAAATTCCCCATAATCAATTCCCAAATGCTCAATCCATTAAAAGTACCTTTTACAGGGAGCTGTTATATAATTTGGAGCATTGCGTCCATCATCAGGCCTTAATCCGTCTGGCTTGTCTTGCCCTTCCCCATATTATTATCCCTGAAAATTTCGGAATTGCAAATTCAACCCTGACTTTCAACTCCAAAATAGCAGAGAATTAAAAATGGTTTATTAGTTACAGGCGAGGATTTAAAAAGCCATTATGTGTATTCCTTAATTAGTCTTTGAAATGGAATTTATGTGGTGGCCTTTCAACCTTCAGGTTTCTTTAACCTTGTTAAATAGATGTTTGCCTTTCCGAATTGTCACCTTATTCTGAACCACAAGCTTCACAGAAATGTGATTTTTATGAATTTTGGATTTAAGCTCTATTCCTTTCATAACCTTCCTAGACATTGCTTGATTTTTTCCAAATCAGATGATTCACTTTTTTCCTAACACAGTATTCGGGGAATTGGTCTGGCCCTAAAAACTTCCACAAGAATCTTGATCTTATCGCCTAGTGACATAAGATTAATTTTGCGGAAATTAGTGACTTGCGTAAACCCGGAATCATTCTATGAAACAGTTTTTCACCTCTTTTTTGACATACAATTTTCAGGTCAATCAAGGACTTGCAGATCGATTTAGAGCTTACGATTTTCAGCTCAGTGAGGAGATTATCAGACTTGCCAATCACCTGTTGAATGCCCACCAAATCTGGTTGGACAGAATCGGTGGTACCCCATCTTTGAAAAGCCCCTGGGAAATCTTCCCCATTGGGACCTTTGCTGAAAGAAATCATAAACTCTATGATCAGACTTTGATATTGATTGACTCTGTTGATCCCGAGGAAATTATTTCCTTTAAGACCTTTGCAGGTGCAGAATTTGAAAAGAAGGTCTCCGACATCCTGATACATGTGGTCAACCATTCGACCTATCATCGGGGTCAGATAGCAATGTTGATGCGAGCCAATGGATTGGAACCTGTTCCTTCGGATTATATTCACTGGGTCACCTGATTGAGTTAGAATAAGGATCGCCCATTTGTTATTTTAGTATGGTTACAAATTGAATTTTCAGAAAGATAAATTCATAAAGTTCTGGAAGTTCTTTTTTAAGTACTATCCTTGTTTGGTTTTTCCGTACCGCACTTTGGTCCATTGGAATAGGCCTATTTTTTATTGATTAAATAAACAAAGCAATTCCCGCTGATTGATGAATGATTTTTTTGGAAAAATTCCAGAGCAGATATGTTTTTATGTGTTGAATAAGGATGTTAATTGATGATATCATTTAGGAGTTTTAACTAATTAAATGGTAATTTTTTTTGATTTTCTATTTTCTTTCAATTCGAATCAAGCCAACCCGAATACCTCTTTAAAACTTGGATTTGTTGGATAGGGGTAAGTGGGGATAAGATTGTCCTATTAAAAAAATCCTTAATGCCAGAATTATGAGTGAAAGCAGAAAATATCCAATGAAAAAATATTCCAAGATTCGTAAGATAATCCAAGTGTTCCACCTTTACGGTATTCGTCTTTCTGGAGAAAGAAAATTTGATAACCTATACCATGATCTTAAGATGGAACGGATTTTTGTGATGGGATTGATCTTTGAGCTGGAGCTTGTGACCCAGGTACAACTCCATGATGATGATATCCATTCCCTTCAGGAACCCGTTCAAATTATTTTTAAATTATTGTAAATGGAGGTTTCAGTAAATCTTGAGGCTAATAATTGGACAATTGAATAGAAAGAAATTCATTACCTGCTCAAGTACTTATTTTACAGAGAGATCTTATTTAGTGACCCATTGATTATTCCTGCGCTTTTTCAGGGTTTGAGGAGTGTCTGGAGATATTCCCAATAACTTCTGGACTTTCCTTGACCTCAGCCATTTTTTTTACCAGCCTTATGAGGTGTTTTTGGATGGGTTATGGATTGGAGATAATCTGCGAACAACATAAGTTCATGAATTGTAAATCATAGAGGATACAGGCTGGTAAAACTAAGACGCTAACTATTTTCAAATAACTTACAGAAGTTTTCCTGCGGGAGACTTCTGTATTGTTTCAAACCAAGACAAAATGAAGAAATACCTGATAGTTATTTTTGCCTTGCTGTTTTCGTCAACAGCATTTGCCCAGCAAGAGCCGGAGATCAAAGTCTCCAGCTACAACCTCAGAATGGACACTCCCTCGGATAGCCTGAATGCCTGGCCCCTTCGCAAGGAAAAGGTAAAGGCTTTGATCCAATATCATGATTTTGATATCATCGGCACCCAGGAAGGGTTTGTCCACCAAATCAAAGACCTGCTGGAGATGCCGGGCTTCGCCTATGTCGGGGCTGGCCGGGATGACGGAAAGACGGCCGGGGAACATTCGGCAATCCTATACAAAACGGATTTGTTCAGATTACTCGATTCCGGAAATTTTTGGCTGAGAGAAAATCCTGACGAACCCGGCCTCGGTTGGGATGCCAAATGCTGTAACCGAATTGCGTCTTGGGCTTTGTTTGAGGACAAAAGAACCAAGCAGGAGTTTTATGTCTTCAATGCCCATTTTGATCATCAGGGCGTCATCGCAAGAAAGGAGTCCGGGAAGTTGATGGTGAAGAAAATCCAGGAAATCGCGAAGGACAAGCCCGTAATCCTTACGGGAGATTTCAATTCCACCCCCGAAACGGAGCAGATTATAAGTTTGTCAGCCCTATTGGGAGATGCGTATAAAGTCACGAAAATGCCCCCATACGGCCCGGTGGGTACAAGCAATGCCTTCAAATTCACAGCGCCGATGAAAAACCGCATTGACTATGTGTTTGTAAGTAAGCATTTTGAAGTGTTAAAATATGCGGTTTTGACCGATGCCCTCGATCAGCGCTATCCTTCAGATCACCTTCCGGTGGTGGCTGTGGTACGCTTTGTGAAGTGACTAGAAGTAAATAAAGACAAAAGGCTGCCTCATACCTGGGCAGCCTCTTTGATTTAATCGAATTTTGAATCAGGACTCCCCGGAATTTGTCCTAGCGTTTCTGCTGATGTTGCCCAAATCTTTGGATCTACATCAGACATTTATTTTGATTTCATGCATTTGATAGCTCTTTCCCCATAATTTTCTGATTCCAATCCGGATCAAGTGCGATATCGTGATTCAAATCCTTTTTATCTTCCTCCTTGATTGGGGACTCCAGTGCTTGCCTACCTTGCCAAAATGCATTTAAAGGACAATGATTGCGCATAGACATCAAGTATTTTTTGCGGTAGCAAAGAACCTGAGTTTTTCCAGGGCATCGGAAGAACTTTATATCTCCCAACCTGCAGTAAGCAAGCAGATTAACCAGCTGGAAGCAGAATTGGGATTTCCACTTTTCAAACGAAAAGGCAATTCGGTCAGCCTGACTCCGGTTGGAGAGAACCTGTTCGCAAAATTAAGGCAGGTTAAATCCGTTGAGATGGAATTCCATTCCTATCTGGACTCACTCAAACATAATTTGGAAATAAAAGGTGAAGCAAAGATCGGGGCAAGTACCACCGTTTCCCTCTATGTGATGCCCAAAATACTGGCCTCCCTGCATCAGGAAGTTCCGTTTGCACAGTTTTTATTGATCAATAGGAACAATGAAAATGTTTTAAAAGCTCTTGATTCACAGGAGATAGATCTGGCCTGTATAGAGTCATTTCCCCAAATGTCATCCTATCAGACTGAACCTTTCATGCGGGACGAAATCATCCCGGTTTGTTCTGGTAGAGGTGTTTACCGAAGTCCCCTGTCGATCGGGGAACTCATTCAACTTCCCATGGCGCTAAGGGAACGTGGATCAGGAACCCTTGCTGTTGTATTGAAAACTTTTGAGTCACTGGGAGTCAAAACCAATAATTTTCAGGTAGTTGCCATACTCGGAGGAACAGAGGCCTTAAAAAACTACCTCATCGAAGGAGAAGCGGTAGGATTCTTATCCCGCTTGGCTGTTAAAAAAGAACTTGCCAGCGGAGAACTCAGGGAGATCCAGGTCAGCGGGCTGTCAATGGCCAGGGAATTTAATTTTGTCATGAGAAAGGGGGAAGAAAGATTGGGACTGATCAAGATGCTCATTAAAAAAGCCAAGACGCTTTATAACTATAAGTTATAAGCTATAGCAAATCGGTATTAAAGAGTTATGGGTGGCCGGGTTAAATTTGGGCATGAATACCAGTACTGAAACCCTCTCTAGCATTGAATTCCTGATATGTTCCCGTTGCAGATGCAGGTATGCTTTCGTGGAGCTCCAAACGATTTCTCCGTGTTGCAATAAACCGCTTATTGCCACCTACAGTCCGCACGGCTTTTCCAGATCCGTTCTTAATTCCCGGGAAAAGTCTATGTGGCGCTATGCGGAAATGCTGCCTTTGCTTGATTATAAAAACCGGGTGACTCTGGGGGAGGGAATGACTCCTATTCTCAAATGGCCCACTCTAAGTGCTGTTTTTGGAATGGAGAATTTGCTTGTCAAGGATGAGGGGGTCAATCCGACCGGGTCCTTTAAGGCTCGTGGTATTGCAATGGCAATCAGCAAAGCAAAAGAACTGGGCATGGATTCTTTTGTGATTCCCACTGCCGGAAATGCAGGCGTTGCTTTGAGCGCCTATGCGGCTGCATCGGAAACAAAAGCTACCGTGGTTATGCCAAGAAAAACCCCCGGCTATTTTATAGAGCAATGTGAGCAGTATGGTGCAGAGTTGATTTTGGTCGATGGGCTCATCGATGTATGTGGGAAAACAGCTGCCGAACTGGCACACACACGCGGCAGTTTTAACCTCTCCACTATGAAAGAACCCTATCGGCTGGAAGGGAAGAAGACGATGGGATATGAATTGGCTGAGCAACTTAACTGGGAGCTTCCGGATGTAATTATCTACCCTACAGGCGGAGGAACTGGGTTGATAGGGATCTGGAAGGCTTTTCAGGAAATGAGGTCTTTGGGATGGATTTCCGGAAAGTTACCCCGGATGGTAGCGGTCCAATCCGAACTTTGTTGCCCCTTGTTGGACCGCTTTTTAGGTAGGACTAGCAAAGGGAATAATTATCAAATGTCCATTGCAAATGGCTTATCCGTCCCAAAAGCTTTTGGTGAGGATATGATCATGGAGGTGCTCTATGAATCAGGAGGCTCGGTGGTTACCGTGAAGGAGAAAGAAATTTTTCAATCTCAGAATGAAATTGGTTCACTGGAGAATATGATGATATCCGCAGAAGGAGCCGCTGCATGGGAAGCAGCCAAAAAGCTGGTCCAGAGCAAACAGATCAGTTCTGATTCAAAAATCTTATTGCTCAATACCGGTAGAGGTTTTAAGTAGAGTGGGAGCTAAGCGGGAAGATCAGAAGGTATAAATTGATTTTACTAAGTTTTTTGTTCGCTCCGGGCTATGTGTTTTTTACAGGATTCTGAACCGGAGTTGGGAACCAGAGGCAAATGATTAATGTATAAAGCCAAGGATTTAGCCTATTCAGGTCAATCCATTACTCTGACTTGTGCTTTAATCCCCATTTGACTGCGGGGTCATTTTTTTGGAGGAAATCCAATGGATTTTAGCTGTCGGATAAACAAATCCGAAGTTGAAATGTTATGATGGTGCAGGTTTGAATGCTTGATATTCGGGAATTTATAAGGTTGGACATTAGGATTTTTTACTGATTTTTTTCCTTATTAAATGATTGATTTTGAGCTGAATAAGGACTAAATTCTACTTCTATTCATCTGTTTTTAAAATTTGGATTGATAAAATATTCGTTCATCAAATAGCAATAAATGAAATAGAACAACAAAATCTGAGGTCCCCAATACACAACGTTTTCGTTTTTTAGGAAATCACCCTTTTACCTATCAAATCATGCTTGAGATTTTTCCCCAACTGGCAACTGAGAGATTGGATTTGATTGAAATTAAACCATTTCATCAGATGGATTTTTTCAATGTTTTCAAAAATGAAAAAGTCGCAAGGTTTTATAATATTCCTCAGTTTCGGGAACCTAAAGAGGCGAAAGTTTACCTTGATTTGTTTGAATTGCGCTTTAAAATGAAAACAGGCATTCGTTGGGGAATCGCTCTAAAGGGCCAGAATAATATCATTGGCACCATTGGCTTTAACAGTTTCCAAAAAAATCATAAAGGAAATTTTGCCTATGATTTGCATTTTGACTTTTGGAATAAGGGTATTGTCACTGAAGCCGCCAAGGAGATCCTGAATTATGCGTTTCAACATCTGGCACTCAATAGAGCTGAGGCTGAAGTAATGATCGGTAATACCGGATCTGAAAGGGTTCTTCAAAAGCTGGGATTCACATTTGAAGGCGTGGTGCGGGACGGAATGTTTATGGACGGAAATTATTATGATATAAAGTTGTTTTCGCTATTGCGGAAAGATCCCATCATTGCAAGGGAGGATAAAGGTTCGGATGGCCTTGTAGGAAAATTTCTCCCCAAGATTTTTAAGCGGACTTTTTTGAATCCCTCCCGCTAATTTCTGAATAATCAAAGAATTAACCTTCGTGTTTGAAGGAATATCAGCAACCATCGTAAACCTAAGTTCTTTTACAGGTAAAAATTGGCTCTACATTTAATTCTGAATTTCAATTTTCATTCAATTATTAAGGATTTGATTGTGAGCTGTCTTAAAAAGGATCTTTAAATTCTTTAATACTGCTCATACCAGTGAAAGGTCTTCTGGGTAATAGATGCTTTTTCTTGGTTAAGATAATTCAAAAAGGAAAGGGAGGCAGGGGAGTGTTTCTTCCCATTGATCCAGATTAGACTCCACATTGTCTTTATAGGTAAACCTTCGACTGGAATTATTTGTAATTCGTTGTTGAACAGCTCGTTTCTTATTCCGATCAATGGCATTATAGAATATCCCAAACCTGCTAAAATTGCCTGTTTAACGGCCTCGTTAGAGGTTAATTCCATCTTTTTCAGTACTGAAAGCTTATTTTCTTCAATGAAATTTTCCATAGTAAGCCTAGTGCCGGAGCCTTTTTCCCTAAATATCAACGGCAGATCCCTGAATACATCCTGGGGTAGTTGCTCCGCATTTGCTTTTATTTTAGCACTTCCGACTAAATAGAGCTTATTCTGAAGCAAATCCAGTTTTTCAATATTCAAATTTTTGGGCAATAGGGAGACCAATGCGAAATCCACTTCGTTATTTTCCAAACTCTCGATCACCAGATTCCTGTTTGTCACATCCATGATTAATTCGATACCAGGATGCTTTTTAATGAAGTTTGCCAGAAAATAGGGCATAACATATTTTCCGGTAGATACTACGGAAATCTTTAATCTCCCGATCAGCTGGCCTTTGTAGGCCAATGTTTTATAATTGATTTCATGGACTTGGTTGATTATGCTTTTTGCTGATTCAGCGATTTCTTTTCCAAAATCCGTTATGTGAATCTTCCTTCCAATCACTTCGGTTAAAGGAATATCAAATTGGTCCTGAAAATTTTTGAGTTGGATTGATACAGCCGGTTGGCTTAGGTGTAACTCCTCAGAAGCTTTTGTAACACTTTGTGTTTGAGCGATTTTTAAGAAAACATGCAACTGATTGAGTGTATAATTCATAAATATTTGTTTATGTATACTATAACAAATATAAATAAAAAATTATAAGTAGATCTTTTCAGTTTTGTAGCGCAAAACAAAATGCAGCACGAAATGACAAGAATAACAATTGCAAAAGGAGACGGAATCGGTCCTGAAATCATGGAAGCCACCCTGGAAATGATTTTGGCAGCAGGGGCCAAAATTGAGTATGATGAAATAGAAGTGGGTGAAAAGGTTTATTACCGCGGCAACCCATCCGGTATTGAATCTCAGTCCTGGGAAACTATCAGGAGAAACAGGGTTTTTCTTAAAGGCCCAATTACAACTCCCCAGGGGGGAGGATACAAGAGCCTGAATGTATCCACCCGGAAATTTTTGGGTTTATATGCCAACGTTAGGCCTTGTGCAAGTTTACACCCCTTCGTACACACCAAACACCCGGTCATGGATGTTGTGATTGTGCGGGAAAATGAAGAGGATCTGTATGCCGGAATTGAACATCAACAGACAGATGAAGTAGTCCAGTGTCTAAAACTGATTAGTAAACCGGGTTGCGAAAAAATTGTCCGATATGCCTTTGAATATGCCAGGCAACATAACCGGAAAAAGGTAACCTGTTTTACCAAAGACAATATCATGAAACAAACCGACGGATTGTTTCACCGGATTTTTGATGAAATAGCCAAAGAATATCCGGATATAAAAAATGAACATTGGATAATTGATATCGGAGCTGCAAAACTGGCTGATACTCCCGAAATCTTTGATGTGATTGTCATGCCCAATTTATATGGGGATGTACTCAGTGATGTTGCTGCCCAAATTACAGGATCTGTGGGTTTGGCAGGATCGGCTAATATCGGGGAAGAATGCTCGATGTTTGAAGCTATTCATGGGTCTGCCCCTGCAATAGCTGGAAAAAATGTGGCAAATCCTTCCGGATTGCTTCATGGGGCAATTCTGATGTTATCTCATATCGGACAAAATCAGGTTGCGGAAAAGCTTCATAACGCCTGGCTAAAAACCCTGGAGGAAGGGATCCATACCGCAGACATTTTTAAAGAAGAAATCAGTAGGCAAATGGTGGGTACCCGGGAATTTGCACAAGCCGTAATCGCAAATCTGGGTAAAAAACCGTCGGTTCTTACACCGATAGTCTATGCCAACAGCTTCAAACTGAACCTTCCGAAATACCATCGCAGGCCTTCGGCTAAGAAAGAATTGGTAGGTGTAGATCTATTTGTGCATTGGAACGGTTCAAGTCCCAATGAACTGGCGGACCAGGTAAAGCAAATTGAAAGGGGGGGAGTTAAGCTTAACTTAATTACCAATAGGGGAATTAAGGTATGGCCGGACGGTTTTCAGGAAACATTCTGCACTGATCACTGGAGATGTCGGTTCAAACCCGAAAATGGAGCTGAACTGCATAAAAATAACATCATAGAACTTTTGAATTCCGCCATGCATCAAAATATCGATATAATAAAAACCGAAAATCTCTATTGCTTTGATGGTGTTGCAGCATATTCTCTGGGACAAGGTCAATAGATTCTAGAGATACTTAGTTTATGCGAATTATATAATTGTTATTTTATTTAATCTTTTGTTTTAAAAAATTCAAAATTTCTATAATGAATATAAATTCCAAGTTCTTAAATATTTTTTTATCATAATTTTTTTACCTCATTCCATGACTTTATAATTAAATAAAAATTATGAATAATAGTGAAAAACTTAAACTAATAGAAGGCAGTTTCTCATACGAGGAAGCCCGGGAGGTCCTGATGGAATTATTCTCGGCAAAAATCAATTTTCATGAGATGAGAAATTTCAGTTCCAGGGAAAGATTTGGGAAGGAGGATGAGAATTCAATTAAGAGAATCGCCCTTTTAAAAGAAAGCACCAAGAAACTGGCAAAATTTCTTGAACACGCTAAATCCGGGCAAAAGAAACTGATTATAAACTCTCACATAGATCTTATACTTGCGGATGAAGATTCGGTAGAAGTACCCCGTTGATATCGGTGTTCATGCTCTTCAGCAGCAGCACAATTTCTGAAGCCGGTTTAAATCCGCTTTTACTAATTTGCTCTGTTTAGCTGAATCCATCCTTCCACCAAAACGGAAGATTCACCAATTGTGATTTTGAGGGAAATGTAAGGGTAGGGAGGTTTATCTGCTTGGGATCTTTAATACTCGAATAGATGCTAGTATTTCCTTGTTTTTGAGGAATTTAATTTCCGGCAAATGACTGTAACCATTCAGGAAATTCACCTTTATGTATCTGAATTCCGGTCCCAATTTATAAATCTCCCTGCAGCTCCCTGCATTTGATCTATGCCCATTCCGAACCGGACATTCAATCCGGTGAAGGGGGCCAAGAGGTGCTTTCGTTCATTTCATCAAAAGAACAAAAGAGATTTGCCTAACATAGGAAAATAAGATTTCTCCTGTTCAACTTTTCGAAATTCATTTAAGTAGAGGATTAGTTTTATTTTAGTTGTGGAAATTTTACCTTGTCCTGTGTATGACTTTTAAAGGAAATTTCCCCAATTCAA
>DATIAI010000710.1:0-2159 GCA_035458065.1 Algoriphagus sp.
CGGAGACGAGGTCATTGTAGGCTTTATCAATGAAGATCCCAGAGATCCGGTCATTCTCGGCAAACTCTACAGCTCTGCCAAACCTGCTCCTTTTACCCAAAACGATGACAATCACCAAAAAGGAATCGTAACCCGGAGCCAGCTTAAGCTGGTCTTCGATGACGAGAAAAAGTCGATTTCCATCGAAACTCCAAACGGAAATAAAATAACCCTCAGTGACGACGAAGGAAGTATTCTCCTAGAAGATGAAAACGGAAATAAGGTAACCCTGAGCTCAGACGGTATCTCTTTGGATTCCGCCAAAGACATCATTTTAAAAGCATCCGGAGACGTCAAAATCGAAGGAACTGGAATCGAAATCAAGGCATCAGCTCAAATGAAGGCCGAGGGTGGTTCCGGCGCAGAGTTTTCCTCCTCTGGAAGTACCAAAGTGAAAGGTTCAATTGTCCAAATCAACTAAACTATGCCAGCCGCAGTCAGAGTCACAGATACTACAAACCATGGCGGAACCGTCATCGGGCCCGGGGTGGCTACCGTTCTGATCGGCGGAATGCCGGCAGCTGTACTTGGAGACAACCACATTTGCTCTTTGCCTCCAAATTCGCACCAGCCGACAGCCAGCCCTTTTATCCAAGGAAGCTCCACTGTCATGATCGGAGGAATGCCCGCAGTGCGGGTGGGAGATACCTGTGTCTGTGGAGCATCGGCTGTTGTAGGCGAACCAACTGTAATCATCGGATAATATGGCTGAGAAAAACACATTTCTGGGACGTGGATGGGCTTTTCCGGTGACTTTTCTTCGGGAAGCAAGTCAGGTAAGCCTTGTGGAAAATGAGGAAGACATCCGCCAAAGCCTGATTATCCTCCTAAACACGACGATTGGGGAGCGGGTGCTTCGGCCTGAGTACGGGGCAAACATGGAGGATTTGCTTTTTGAAGCTCTCAATGTGACCACTGCCACCATGATTACCAATCGAATCAAAAGAGCGATTCTTTTCCATGAACCTCGGGTAAAAGTAGATGAGATCGACATGAAACCGGATTTTCAGGAAGGCCGAATCGAGGTTCTGATCAGCTATTTCATTATCTCAACCAACAACCGACAGAATTTAGTCTATCCATATCTTTTTATAGAAGCGACTGACGTACCCAAATGAGCACTGACAGCTGCCATAGCACCCAAGTTCCCGGAAGCGGGACCAACCGCGGAAACAGACTTCTGGAAAGTCTGCTGCCGGGCTATGTGGCTGTGGATGGGAGAAAAATTGAAGACTTAAAGACCTTTGCAAAAGGCCTGGCAGCTCAACTCAAATTCCGCACTTCTTTGGACACCTGGGAAGGGGATTGGGCTTCATTTTTCGAAAAAGAAATTGATCCGGATCAGCGAACCGATCCACATTTTGCATTATTCCTGGCCTTCCTTCAGAATTACCTGCTCGCACAAACAGACCTGAATGGCCTGACAAAAAAGCACCTGGATTTTTTCTATCGGGATGTACTCAGGCTGAAAGAAAAAGCCGCAGAAGCAGATCAAGCCTACCTGATTATTCAATTGGCCAAACATGTGGCTGAGCATCTTTTGCCCAAAAACTCCGAATTCAAAGCCGGAAAAGACGATATCGGAAAAGAGATCCTCTTCAAAAACGAAGGCGATCAGGTCATCAACAAAACGGAGGTTGCCTCTCTGAAATCCATCTTTCGGGACCAAAACGGCAGGTTTTATAAATCTCCGGTTGCAAACTCAGCCGATGGAAATGGCGCCGAAATCCTTCATCCCGATGGTCGCTGGAATCCTTTCGGAAGGCCAAAAACCTTTTTCCCTTCTTCTGATCGCCAATCTGCCATTCTGGGTTTTGCCGTGGCTTCACCAGCTTTGGGTCTAGCTGAGGGATTTCGAAGGATTACATTGACTTTACGTTTGAAAGCTCAGGCAGGGCTTTTGGAAAAGCTGAAGAGCCTTCATCTGAATTCGACCTTTCGTTTCCTGCTGAGCGGGGAAAAAGAATGGATTGAGGCAACAATCGGATTCCCAACCGACGAGGAGGACATTGAAGATCAAGTCCTCGATTTTCTCAACAAAGCCAATACTTGGCAGGATATCGCAGGACTAGAACCTCAGGCCGGGCCGGTTTTCGACAATCCCGAACTTGGAACCCATC
>DATIAI010000711.1:0-4745 GCA_035458065.1 Algoriphagus sp.
GTGCGATTGAGATTTGAATCAAAAACAACCTTTGAAAACCCGGTATCAAATGGCCGGGTTTTTCGTTTTACAGGTTGTCATGAATATTCATAGAAGATTGGGTTTAGGGAAATTCGGAATTCATAGATCAAAAAGCTCAAATGCAAGTTCACTTTCAGAAGTACGAGGAAAAAAATTAAGATTTGAAGTCGAAAAAAAATCCGTCCACTCAAAAAAATCTCTGCATCACTTTTTTTAAAAATTGATTGAAGCCCTATCCAATTCGTGATTTAATTTTCAGTTAGTAAATCTGAGTTATTTGAAATTTCTTATTTCAAGAAATCTTTTATTCTATTTTTTTATATAAGTAAAAATTTATTTCAAGTATTTTGATTTTTATCAAAACTTTCTCACAGATCTTCTCGAATAAATTTCTAAAACTGGCCCGATTTTAGAAATACACCATGCAACCTTACGATCAAAACCTGCATCTATTAAATCAAAGACCTATCAGTTAAAAAAGAAATACTAGAAAAAACACTAAACAGCCTCCGACCAAAAACTATCAATAATCTACACTAAACCACAATTACCATGAAAACGCACTTTGTCACCCGATGGTTAGGCCGCCTTGCTCTTGGAGTATTTCTCCTTTCGGGCATGATCGCTCCGCAGGATTCGGAAGCAAAAAATTACAGGGGAGTCAGCTTTCAGGTTTTCTACGATGAGCTTGCTCCTTACGGGGACTGGGTCAAAGATGCCCGTCACGGTTACATTTGGCTGCCTGCTGTGAGGGGAGATTTCCACCCTTATGGTACAGAAGGGCACTGGGTCATGACCGAATACGGCAACACTTGGGTATCCTATTACGATTGGGGCTGGGCACCATTCCACTACGGTCGTTGGTATTTTGTTGATTAATTCCAGAGCTGGGCATGGATTCCAGGTTATGATTGGGGACCTGCTTGGGTCAACTGGAGAACCGGCGGAGGATATTACGGATGGGCCCCACTCGGTCCCGGCGTATCTATCAGCGTGCGGGTGAATATTCCGGCATTTCACTGGATGTTTATCCCAAATCACCGCATCTATCATCACCATGCCTATAGATATCACGCTCCTCACAAAACCAAAGTGAAAATCTATAATAACACCACGGTCATCAACAATACTGTCGTGTACAACAACCATAACTATGTCGGAGGACCTCAGCGAAGAGATATAGAGCGAGTGACCCGGACTACTGTTCCTGTTTACAGCGTCCAGGCCAGCAATGCTCCAGGCAGAGCAGCTGTATCCCGTAACTCGGTGAGTATGTATAGACCGGAGGTTCAGGAAAGCCGTGGAAGGACCACTGATGTGAGACCTTCAAGAGTATTGGATGCTCAGCAGGCAAAAACCGCCCGATCCAGCCGAGAACTCAACTCCACAACTCCTTCGAGAAACAGCTCTCCAAATGTAAACTCCGGTGGAAGAACTGTGGAATCAAATCCGAGGTCTAGCCAGAATCCAAATGTTTCGGGTGGAACAACGGCTCCAAGCCGTTCAACCCGCCCATCTGTAAACAAGGAAGGACAAAAGCCGACCGTAACTCCGATGCCAAGTGAAAACAAAAGCAGAAGCACTTCTACAGCTCCGTCCCGCACCCAAAACTCAGGCAGCAGAGAAAATGCTCCGGCCAGAACATATGAAAGCAGACCTTCGGGCGGTTCAGACCAAAGAGGATCAGCTCCGGCTTCCAGATCGGGATCTGAGGTGAGAAATGAAGGATCCAGAACTCAGCAAAGCGCACCTTCAAGAGGTACCGTCCAGCAGTCAAGACCTTCCCAGGCTCCTGCCCGATCTCAGTCTTCTGAAGTAAAAAGAAGTGAACCTGCGAAAAGCGGAGCAAGAGTTTCTCAACCTTCCAGTTCGCAAAACAGCAGGTCTTCTACTCAGGTGAAAAGCTCCACTCCGTCAACAAAGAGTTCTCCCGCTACCAATGGCAGAACTTCGGGTACAAGTACCAGCAGCGGAAATCGAGGCCGAAACAACTAGCCTTACATTTTCAGAATAACCAAGCCCGATCTTGACTGATCGGGCTTTTTCATTTTTAAGTGGTTAGCTGGCAAATTCTTTCTATTTACCTATCTTATCCATTCAAAACCACCAAACACCCATGAGACGAATTTTTACCTTTTTACTGCTCTTAGGCAGTTTAACAGCCTTTTCACAGACTTTTGATTCCAACATCCCACTCAAATACCGCAACATCGGCCCCTTCCGGGGAGGGCGATCTGTTGCGGCAACAGGGGTAGTCAATGATCCACTGACCTATTACTTTGGCACCACGGGCGGAGGACTTTGGAAAACCACTGATGCCGGACAGCAATGGGAGAATATTTCCGATGGATTTTTTACCACAGGTTCAGTGGGTGCAGTGGCCGTTGCCGAAAGCAATCCCAACATCGTCTTCGTCGGCATGGGTGAGCATGCGCCTCGTGGCGTAATGACTTCCTATGGCGATGGCGTTTACAAATCCACCGATGCAGGCAAAACCTGGAAAAAACTTGGTTTGGAGAAAACCCAGCATATTTCCCGAATTCAGATTCACCCGACGAATCCTGACATTGTATATGTTGCCGCCCAAGGTGCACTTCACGCCCCCAACGAAGATCGTGGCGTTTTCAAATCCGTGGACGGTGGCTTGACATGGGAAAAAGTCCTTTTCGTGGATAGTATGACCGGAGCCGTGGAGCTTTCCATGGACATGAACTTTCCGGAAATCCTCTACGCGGCAATGTGGGAACATCAGCGTTTTCCTTGGCAAGTCAAGTCCGGCGGGCCGGGTTCGGGACTTTACAAATCCACCGATTCCGGAAAAACCTGGAAGAAAATCCACAAGGGCTTGCCGGAGGAAAAAGGAAAAATGGGTATTTCTGTTTCCAGAGCCAATTCCAATAAAGTTTATGCACTGATCGAAAGTGATACAGAAAAGGATTTGGGTGGACTTTTCGTCTCCAATGACGCTGGCGAAAGCTGGACATTGATCAACAAAGCAAACGAACTCACCCAGCGGGCCTGGTACTACATCGAGGTTTTTGCCGATCCGATCAACGAGCACAAAGTCTATGTGCAAAGCGCTCCTTTTTTGGTTTCGATTGATGGAGGAAAAACCTTTGAAAACATCAACGGTCCTCACGGTGACTACCACGATCTCTGGATCAATCCCAAAAACGCCAACAACATGATTCTGGCCGATGACGGCGGAGGATCGATATCTTTCAACGGGGGAAAAACCTGGTCCACGCAAACCAATATGCCAACGGCACAGATGTACCGGATCAATGTGGACAATCAATGGCCTTACAGAATCTACGGGGGTCAGCAGGACAATACTTCGCTTGTGATTTCAAGCATGGCTTTGGGTCGTGGCGGCATCACTCAGGAACATTGGAACTACTCCGCCGGGGGCGAAAGTGCTTTCTTGGCTTTTGATCCGGATGATCCGAGATACGTGCTTGGCGGCAGCTATCAGGGAACGATCGAAGTGCTCGATATGGACTCTCAAGGCTCCACCAACATCATGGCCGCACCTATCCAATATCTAGGCATGGATGCCAAGGACATGAAATACCGCTTCAATTGGAATGCGCCGATCATCTGGTCTCAGCACGAGCCGAACACCTTTTACCATGCAGCGCAAGTCCTGCTTAAAACCCAAGATTGGGGCAAAACCTGGACGGAAGTCTCTCCCGACCTGACCCGAAACGAAAAGGAAAAGCAAGGCAAAGGCGGTGTCCCCTATACCAATGAAGCTGTTGGCGCGGAAAACTACGGAACGATTGCCTACGTGATCGAAAGTCCGCACGAGGCCGGAGTCATCTGGACGGGAAGTGACGATGGACTTGTCCAAGTCACCCGGGACAATGGAAAAACCTGGACCAATGTCACGCCAAAAGGCCTAGCCGAATGCCTGGTCAATGCGATTGAAGTGTCTCCTCATGATCCGGGCACGGCCTATATCGCCACTACCCGCTACAAATTCAACGATTACACTCCGGGGCTTTACAAAACAACTGACTACGGAAAGACATGGACCAATATCTCCAAAGGCATTCCGACAGGGGCCTTTACACGAGTGGTGCGGGAAGATACCAAGGTGAAAAACCTGCTTTTCGCCGGAACTGAAACTGGCATGTACATTTCTAAAGATGGTGGTGCCAACTGGAATTCCTTCCAACTCAACCTACCCTTGACACCAATTACCGATCTGAAAGTCGCGCATAACGACCTGATCGTGGCGACGGCGGGTCGCTCCTATTGGATTTTGGATGATCTGAATCTTGTCCGAGAACTTCAAGCTAAATCTGAAAAAATTGCAGTCTATACGCCTGAGGAAACGATTTTAGGCAATTGGTACAGCGCCATGAATGGTGATCTGACGGATTTCAAAGGCACGGATTCCTTTCAGGGACATAATCCGGCCAGTGGCATGGTGATCTATTATCACCTCCCAGAGACCGTCACTGACTCCACAGCTTTGACTTTGGAAATTCTGGATGCCAGAGGAAATCTGGTTCGAAAAATCAGTTCGAAGAAAAACCCGGATTTCAAATCGTACGCTGGAGGTCCGTCACCAGAACCGGTGATTTCAGTGAAAAAAGGCCTCAACCGCTTCGTTTGGGATCTGCGCTACCCAACCGTGCCGGGCATCCCGACGGCTTACATCGAGTCCAGCTACCGGGGACACAAGGCGATTCCGGGCACTTATACCCTGAAAATCA
>DATIAI010000712.1:0-2104 GCA_035458065.1 Algoriphagus sp.
AAGTGAAAACATGATTTGATAAAGGGCTTCATTTTATTTCGGTACTTCTTGAATGGAAAAAACAAAAATCTGAAGAAAATCACATTTTTAGTCTAGTCTAATTTTTTTAGGGTTACCATGTTAAGTCAAGACAAAATCGACTTTACGAAATTTAAAATCAGCACTTTACCATGGAACATATCAATCTTTAATTTCAATATGATTTGTATGTATTTCCCAACTAATCCAACTGAGCGTATAGAAGCAACTCTCCCCTTTCTGCCAAAATTTCATGAAAAGTTTGAATGGTGAATTTCTCAAAAACCTTCATTTTATTGTTTCTTTAGTCCATGGAAGAAAAACATGCACCTGTCCAAAAAAGGGGTAGGATCGTCCGGTCTCTAATTTACCTCCGGGATAGGTTTGATCTGGAGGAGGGGAAAGAAGACGAGCTGGAGACGATCGATTACATCAGCAAAAACGTCGAATTCAAAGGTGCAAATCTTTGGATTTTGATCTTTGCAATTTTTGTTGCCTCGGTAGGATTGAATGTCAACTCCACAGCAGTGATTATCGGAGCGATGCTAATTTCCCCATTAATGGGCCCCATAATGGGGATTGGACTCGCAGCCGGAATCAACGATTTCGAATTGCTCAAAAAGTCTTTTCGCAACCTCGGGGTAGCAGTTTTCATTTCCATTCTTACATCGACTATATACTTTTACATCACTCCTATTTCTGATGCCCAGTCCGAACTTTTGGCCAGAACCGAACCCACCGTTTGGGATGTACTGATTGCCTTGTTTGGCGGATTGGCCGGGATCATTGCTGGGTCCCGAAAGGAAAAAAGCAATGCGATTCCCGGTGTGGCCATAGCCACTGCTTTGATGCCACCGCTCTGTACTGCCGGCTATGGAATAGCCACCGGCAACCTCTATTATTTCATAGGAGCCTTCTATCTTTTCTTCATCAATTCGGTTTTCATCAGCTTGTCGACCTACCTGATTGTGCGGTTTATGAAGTATCCAAAAAAACACTTTTTGGACCCAAAAAGGGAAAAACGAGTGCAGACTTACATCAGCATTGTCACCCTAATAACTATCATTCCCAGCATTTGGCTGGCTTATGGGATCGTGAAAAAATCTTTTTGGGAAGAGCAGGCCCGCCGCTTTGTCAACGTTGAATTTCAGTTTTCCAGGACGCAGGTGTTAGGAGCTGATTTCAGTTATTTGCCGGAAAGAACCATAGAGGTTCGACTGATTGGTGAACCTATTTCGGAGGAAGAAAAAACACAACTGGAAAGAAAACTCAGCGCTTTTGGTCTGGAAAACACCTCTTTGGTTATCGCGCAAAATAATAATGGAGCTGACCTAGACATGCTCAGAAGTGATATTTTGAAGGATTTGTATGAAAGAAATGAGGCATTGATCGAGGACAAGGACCAAAAAATCAAACTTTTGGAACGGGAAATCTCCGAAGATGCTGCGATTCGAAGCCTGAGTTTTGAAGTTGCCAATGAGGCAAAAATCAACCACCCGAATTTGAAAAAGTTTAGCCTTGGAAGGTCAATTTTTACAGATCTGGAAAAGAAAGAAGTCGATACTCTGTTGGCGGCTTATGCTTCATTCCGTCCAAAAGCAGGCACTGCTGAAGTAAATAAGTTGAGAGAATGGCTGAAAATCCGGACCAAGGCAGATACGGTTGCGTTGATTTTGGATTAACTTCATTCTCTGTTATCCCCTACTCTATGAAAAAGCTGATCCTTACCCTAGCCCTTCTCATTTCCTGCGTAATCCTTTCCCTAGCTCAAACTGCATACGATGAAGAATTAGCCAAAAAACTCGGTGCTGACGAATATGGGATGAAAAAATACGTGATGGCTTTCCTGATTCGGGGAGACAGTGTAAGCAATTATACCCCCGAGCAGCGATCCGAAATCCAGGGTGCACACATGGCCAACATCGGTAAAATGGCGGAAATGGGCAAACTGATAGTCGCAGGCCCGTTTTTTGGAAATGACGAGCTGAGAGGAATCTACATTTTCGATGTCCAAACGATCGATGAAGCTAAAGTTTTGACCGAAACAGATCCTGCCATCAAAGCAGGAGTTCTCAAAATGGACCTG
>DATIAI010000713.1:0-4763 GCA_035458065.1 Algoriphagus sp.
GATAAAGACCGCCACCTGAACATATCCAAGGGCTTCTTTTTGCCCCTCATCCTTCAGTGTTCCGGTAATTTTAAAAGTCTGGGACCATACCAGAGTGGGCAATGCAAAATATAGAAAAGCAGAAAGGAAAAATTTAGATAATCTCATCAGGCAGAATGTTGGTTTTGATACAAGTTTAAGGTTGGAATTTGTATCAATTTTGAAGTTGGCTACCTGAATAGAATCCGAATTACATGTCTATTGTTTTCGAAATAGTAAAAAAGTCTGTATCCGTAGTTTTTGCAGATCTGGTTGACTATTGCCAGACCCAATCCCACCGAATCCTGCAGGTCGCTTCCTTTTTTGAATCTGCCCAGATATTCCTCCGGATCAGTTTCAGGGATTTTGCCCGAATTATCAATCCGGAGATAGTCCGAATTGAGCTCGATGTTGATCACCCCTTGATCGATGTTGTGCTTGATAGCATTTCCGATGAGGTTGGTTAGTAATACCTCCGCTACGAATGGATGAATATCCACCCAGACCATAGGATCAATTTTGGTGGTCAGTGTGATCGATCTCATCTCGATCAGTTCATCAAGTCCATCCAGTGTTTTTTGAATGTATGAACTTAGGTTAAGCGTCTGTGGAGCTTCAAATTCCTCATTTTCCAACTTGGCAAGCATGCCCAGAGACCTCACAATCCTATTGATTCGCTCGTTGTTTTGATAAGCTGAATTGATGAGTTCGGCTTGCTCTCCGGTGATTTCACCGTTCATGAGATGCTCCAGTTTTCCGCGGACAACGGCCGATGGGGTTTGGATTTCGTGGGAAAGGTTTTCTGAAAACTCCTTGATCTGACGGTAATCCTTCAGAAGCTTTGTGGACATTCGCTCCAGGAAATGATTGAGTTTTTCAAATTCTGTAATTCCGTTTTTTGTGAATTTTAAGGGCTCGTTTTTCTGGAAATTAAATCCCTGGACAGCATTCAGACTTTCATGAAATGGACGGAGAATTTTTTTGGAGATAATCCTAAAAAAGAAACCGATAAAAATAAGTTGGATCGCGAAGACAGCCAGCATGGTGATTACAACCGTTTCGGTGATGTCATCGGCTTCCACCACCAGATTGTAATAGGAAATACGATAGTGCTTGCCGTTGATTTTGTAGGATTTGCTGGCCTTCAGTTGATTCTCATTTTTGTTCATCGGATCGTGGTAGGCCAAAGTATCTCTTAGGTAGAGTTCTTCGATCGGGAGGTGGTAAGGGATTTCTTTGATTTCCAGCTTATCGTATTGAAGGCGATCCGCGGACAGGCCGTTTTCTATCCTGTTGGCGTAGGCATCGATCTGTCTAGTGAGCTCCATGCCGAGCTCAAAGTCGATTTCGGATTCGATCTTGTTGTAAATGAAAAAACCGCCAACCAGCAATGCCGCAAGGGTGATTCCCAAGTACCAGAGAGTGATGATATTGATCAGTTTCATAGGATTATTTTTTCTCAATGACTATCCCGATAGCCACCGGGAGTAATCTCGCAAGGTTGATGGTTATCCTTAGTGAGGCATGCTCGGTTTTGCTCCGTTTCATTTGGATTGGATTTGGTTTTAAAGGCCATTCTCCCGATTCTGACTGAGGCACTTGAGAGAATCTGCATATCGGATAATCAGATCTTTGTGTCGATTTAGTCATGCTCGAATGCATTATACCAGAGGATCAAATTTGTAACCGATCCCATAGACGGTGCTGATGTAATCCTGGCCACCGGCTCCGGTGATTTTCTTTCGGAGGTTTTTGACATGTTGGTAGACAAAATCAAAATTGGCCAAGTCGTCTGTGTAATCTCCCCAAAGGTGCTGGGCTATTGCCTGCTTGCCCAGGACGCGGTTTTTGTTGGTGATGAAAAAGAGTAGGAGGTCAAATTCCTTTTTGGTCAAATCCAAAATCTGTCCGTTGACTTTAGCTAAAAGCTGATGGATTTCGATTGTGATTTCATTAAATACGATTTCGTCAAAGCCACCAAGTTTGGATCTGCGAAAAATTGCTTTCAGCCTTGCCAGTAGTTCCGATAGGTGAAAAGGCTTTGGAAGGTAATCGTCTGCGCCTTTGTCGAGTCCTTTGAGTTTGTCATCCAGGGCATCTTTGGCAGAAATGATCAGGACGCTGGTTCCGATTTTTTCGGCTTTGATGATTTCCAGCAGATCCAGTCCATTACCGTCAGGAAGCATGAGATCCAGCAAAACACAGTCGTAATCGAAGGATAGAATCTTATCCTGAGCCTCAAACAGATTTTTGGCGGTTTCACATATAATCCCCTCCCCAGATAGGTAATTGACCACATTTTGGGTGAGTTCGGGATTGTCCTCCACAAGCAATATTTTCATCCTAAGGTAAATTTTGGGCTAGTCTCCTCCGATCAAGATAGGGGAGAAAGACCAAACCTGCCAAAATCTAAAACAATGGTTTGAAGGAATTCTGAAGTTGGGTAGATTGATATTTTTGGAAAAAAGTGGGGTACTTCATTAAGAAGTTGAAATTCTTCTGGATCAAAAAAATAATGGGAGCTAAAAGGGGATCAGGGGTTAGTCATTTCTTCTTCAAGAGTTTGTTTATATTTTGTTTTAGATAGATTTTAAACTCTGTTCCTTCCCCTAATTTGCTTTCTATTTCGACCTTTCCACCGGCATTGGTTACAAGCGTCTTAACTAAATGCAAACCTATACCCGAACCTTCAACAGAAAATTCTACCCGGAAATACTTCGAAAAGATATCCTCATGTTTACTGGGATCGATTCCAATGCCGTTATCTTTTACTGAAATGATAATGAATTTGCCCTCTTTGACCGTCTTAATAAATATTTCCGGATTACGGTCAGGGGATTTAAATTTCAGTGAATTGCTTACCAGATTATATATAATACTTCTCAATTCTCTTCTCGGGAAAACTACTTCCGAATGATTTACCTCATATGAAATAGTAGCATTTGACTTATATATTTCATTGATGAGAGTCAGTTTTACATCCTCCAGGATATTTTCAATATTCAGTATCTCATCTAAGGCTTTATACTTGTGCTTCTGGCTACTGGACTCAAATAAATCACCAATGATTAGTTTTATCTTTTTGATTCCGTTTTCAATTATTCCGGAGTAATATTTTATTTCATCTTTATCGTCCAAATCGGAATCTACCAATAGCTGTACTGACAGTAGCATTCCGGTCATTCCATTTCTTATATCATGAGAAACTGTATCTAACAAAGTTTCATATTCAGATATAATTTTTTCCTGCTCTTTTAGATCTCTTATTCTATTTGTAATATTTACAAAGGTGAGTATTACCCCATTTGGCTTTTTGTCTCTTTTGTTTATACAGGGTAAAATATTCATCTGATACCAATTGAAATCTGTGGTTTGGATTTCCTTTTCAAGAATTTTGGAGGTGGCAATCACCCTTTCGATGTTTTCTATGATTGAGGTGTGGCGAAGGTTATTATCTATTTCGTGAATCGAGCGACCTATGTCCTGTTTTGTGAGTTTAAACTGCTTCATGGCCGGAGGGGTAAACTTCCGTAATATCAAATCCTCGTCAAAAAAAAGCTGTGGGATGATGGTGTTGCTGAAATAATTTTCCAAATCATTATTCAGTTCCTTCAGTTCTGTTATTTCTTGGTCTTTGGTGATTGCCATTTTTTTAAAGAGTTTGGTGATTGATATTTTTAGACCTTGTTGTGTGTTCGTTCGGCTTATTTTTCAGGCTTTTGGGTTTTGAGCCAGAGAAATTGATTGCCAGTATCCTTGAAAGTAAAAAGTACACTTGCCCTATATCAAAGGTGTTGCCAATCAAGTCCAGCCACGATTGGCTGAAGAATTGCCCCAAATAGGATTTGATTAGTTGATTTTTCTTGAGATCAAAATCTATTTTTAAGATCAAAAAACCGCATTGCCTTCTTTTATTCAAAACTTATCACCGGAATCACAATTAATAAAACCTCCCAATCCCTATGTGATTTTTTCTCGATTTGGGGGAATTTTAACCCAATCTTTGGAATTTTTGAGGCAAAATTGCCTTTCTTTTAACCGCACTTAGTTCAAGGCCATTGCAAACCGGTAGTAAGAATTAGCCTTTGTGGAATTTCGGGATGAGACAGTAGAATTAGCAAGATGCGGCTTCGGCAATTGTTCCAGTTTGTTGAGATTGCAAATCCTTGATGGGGACAATGTGAGAAAGAAAGTGAAAGTCCAAACTGTGGGGGGTAAAAAGTCCGGCGCCCTGTGGGCCTGTCTGCAAAGGCAGGGTCGAAGGGTTGGTTTTGGGCATCGTTTTTTCCACAGGTTGCACCTGACTGCCGTCACAGGCAGGCCCTCGGCTACGCCACGGCGCACAGGTATTGAGATGTCTGACCCCTCTTGGGGTCGGGAAATAGACTGCAAGAACCTCAAGGTAGAATTTGAATCAGGACCACGAAGTGGTCGAACCTCTTAATTGCCCCCCTTTGAAACGGGGGAGGAATAGTGCCAAAGGCACGTCCTGTAAAAACCCGGTATGTAATACCGGGTATTGTCGGCCAAGCCTACATCAGAGTGCTGAAGGCACGATCTGTATAGATCGCACCTTCAGTGCTCAAAATGGTCTGGTAAATTTGTAAACCCCAAATTGCATTTGGGGCTCAGACAGATCGCCCTTTCAGGGCTAAGAATTACTCCCGACAGCTGTACGGAATCCAAAAAATAGAAAGATGTAGATGCTCCCGATAGCTATCGCGGACTACACCTAGCGTCAATGG
>DATIAI010000714.1:0-7123 GCA_035458065.1 Algoriphagus sp.
GGGTGTGGAAGTTCGAATCTTCTCGTGCGCACAAAGCCTAATCGTTAATCGGTTAGGCTTTTTTGCTGAATGGACTTTTTGGAGCCTGATTTTTAGTTACTTTTCCGACAAATTCTCAATAATGAAACACTCCTTTAAAGCAGTCCTTTTCGGAATATTCCTTTCCATTGCATTTCAGGCCAATGCTCAAACTCCACAATTCCCCATCGTAAAAGGGTTTGGAGGCATTTATGAAATTGCGGACGCTACAGAAAAACCTGATCCAAGCTTGGAATACAAAATCCTGGTGGACCTTTCAACTGCGGCAGAGGACAACAAAGCGATTTCGAGATGGGTGGATAATGTAGCCCGCATGATGAATTTGCATGGTTTGGCCGGAGTGCCAAAGGATAAAATAAAGGTGAAAGTGATCGTTCATGGTGGTGCTATATTCTCCCTGCTCAATGATGAGAATTATAAAAAACGTTTTGAGGTAGATAATCCCAACCTTAAAGTTTATGAAGCTTTGAAGGCAGCAGGAGTTGATGTAATGGTCTGTGGGCAATCATTGATCGCCCGTAACCTGAAGACCGCTGATCTTTGGCCTGGAGTCAGGGTTGCGCATTCCGCGTTGACTACTATTACTACCTATGTGCCCCAGGGTTATATTTTGCTGAAATTTTGAAAGTCTTGGAATAGTTATTGGGCTGTGAAAGGCTCAAGGTAAAATACATGAGCTCCTTAACCTCAATTACTTCCACTGGTAGAAAAGTAGCCGCCGGTTTTTTTGTGGCCACTTCAATTTTAATAAGCGTTGCAGGTTTAACCTATTTTACCCTTAACCAGTTAGAGGAATCGGTTCGGCATCTGGCTCAGCCCAATCAAAAGTTGGATTTACTCAACAATCTGCAGGCAGAAATTTTTAGAATTACCCGAGTCGGAGGTGATAGCCTCAAAGCAGATGTGCGGGTAAATGACTCTACGATTTCTCTGCTTCAGCTCAAGCTTGATGACCTGGATAGCCTGGCTTCCGACTCTCTGGAAAAGCAAAGTGTTCAGACAATCCGGGAAAATCTCGCCGTACTCATCAACGGTTACGTGGATCTTTATGAAGTAAAGAGAAACCTTGCTACGAGAAATTTCTCCCAGGAAGCCCTCAATAGGGTGGAGCTGGGAATCAGGCGGCGCGCCCAAAGTCTGGAATTCAGACCACTTCAAGAGCTGAACCCCAAAAATTACATTTATAACGAACTCCAACAGCAAACTACAAGCCGACAGGACCTTCAAACCGGAATTATCACTCGGGATGAAGACAGATTGATTACTTATTTACGAAGGCTTCAGGAGCAAAATACCCAGATGAGCCCCACTACTGAGGCTCAGAATCTGGATAGTATGCTATACTCCTTGCGGGGAGTGATCAGCAGAATTTATCGTGAGGAAAGTTCCCAACGGCAAAAATTGGCAACTTTGGAAACCTCTCTTTCCCAAAAGCAAAATGAAATAGGAAGTACAATCCAAACCCTGATCGGAGACCTTCAGTCCAAGGCAATCTTAGCCTCCAATGCCCAAAGTAATCAGGCTTCCGGGTTAGTATTTGAGGTTACATTTTTCTTGATCATCGTGGTAATCATAGCGGTTTTGGGTACGGCGTTTCTTGTTTTCTCGGTTTTGAAGGAGATTCAGCTAAACAGAACTTACCAGGAGGACCTCGAAGTTTCCCGAAAAAAATCAGATCAACTTGCCCGATCCAAGCAGGAATTTTTGGCCAACATGAGCCATGAAATCCGCAATCCCCTTCATGTAATCCAGGGCTATCGGGCTATTCTTGAAAAGTCAGATTTGGAGTCAGAGCAAAAATCCCATTTGAAAATGATCGGATTTGCATCTGATACTCTGATTGAAATCGTGGATGATATCCTGGATTTTTCAAAATTGGAAGCAGGAAAACTCAAGCTTGAAAAGCAACCCTTTGATCCCTATCATCTGTTTGGAGCAATCCAAAACCTTTTTGAGCTCACCGCAAAAGATAAAAAGCTGGAATTTAAGTGGAACCTCAGGTTGCCAGAAGACAATTGGCTGATAGGGGACGAGCTCAGGATCAAACAGGTGATGAATAATCTTCTCAGCAACTCTTTCAAATTTACCAAAGAGGGGAAAGTAGAAGTTGGGGTAAAATGGGCAAAGGGCCACTTGGAAATTGAAATCAAGGACACAGGAATAGGAATGAATCCTGAGGAACTCAAAAAGGTCTTTCAGGAATTTGACCAGGCGGATACTTCGATTTCCAGGAAATTTGGAGGTACTGGATTGGGGCTTTCCATAGTCCAGCGTCTGGTAAATTTAATGCAGGGAGAGCTTCGTGCCGAAAGTGTTCCCGGAAAAGGAACAACCATGAAGATCAAAATTCCTATGGGTTTGAGCCCTGTTATGGCAATTCCCGAGGAACAGTCAGGAACTGAGTTCATTGACTTGAAAGGCTTAAATATTCTTTTGGTAGATGATGACCGTGTGGGATTACGCTATTTGGAGACTGTTTTACTTTACTTTGGAGCCAATGTTATTTCATTTCCCGGGGGAGTGTCATTTAGGGATGAATTCCAGCCTGTTGCTTTGGATCTGGCGATGATCGATATTCAGATGCCGGAATTTTCGGGCTTTGATGTGGCCAAATCCATCAGGAATTTTAAAGAATATAAAAAATTGCCTCTTCTTGCCATGACTGCCAATGTTTTTGTGGAGGAAAAGGAGAGGCTTTTTGCCGAGGGTTTTGATAACCTGATTTTAAAACCTTTCCAGGAGAAAAAGTTGATCACAACTTTGGGCGATTTTTTCCCTGACCGGCTTGAGATGGTTTCCGAGGAAGAAAGAGGGCCATTATTGGCTTCAGATGAACTTTTTAGCCTTTCGGACTTGGAAAAGTTTTGCATGGGTGATCAGGAGTTGCTCGCAGACATCGTCCGGGAGCTTGTCAGGGATACTGAGACTGATCTGCAAAAAATTACGCGAGCGAGGTTGAATAATCGCTGGCCTGAAATCCTGGAAATCTGCCATCAACTGGGAAGCAGATTGGGGCAGATCAAAAGCCATGCAGGTCCAATTGCCCGAAAAATCGAGAGCAGTCTCAAAATCAACAACCTACATGGGATTCAGGAAGCCCTTGGGCAATTGGATAAAGAGACAAACAAAGTGTTGACAGCATTAAAAGAAAAAGTATCGGAAATGGCCTGAATTTACTCCAGGCCGTATTTTTCCAATTTACTGTAGAGGGTTTTCCGATCCATATTCAGAATTCGGGCTGCTTTAGATTTATTGAACCTGGTATCCTGTAGGACTCTTTGGATCAATTCTTTTTCCTGTTCTTTCCACTGCGACTTGTAATCCTGTGAAGTAGACTGACTGCCCAAGGAAGTGCTGCTCATAGAGGGCTGAAAGGAAGAGGTTGTTGGAATTGGTCTTTCGGCAAGAAAAGATGAATCGTACAATTCCATCGGCAAAGCTTCCTTTTCGATTTTATCACCGGTGGAAAGTAGCACGGCACGTTTGATTATGTTTCTAAGCTCACGCAAGTTTCCTGGCCAGTCGTAATTGTAAAAAATATCCCAAACTGCAGGACTAAGACCCTTGATTGATTTTTTGAGTCTGGTATTACTTTCTTCTAAAAATCCCCCAACGAAGAATTCAAGATCGGCTTTCCTTTGCCTTAGCGGTATTGCGTAGAGGGTGAATTCATTGAGGCGATGGTACAGGTCTTCCCTGAATATTCCTTCGCCGGATTGTGAAATCAGGTTTTCGTTGGTAGCGGCGATGATCCGAACATCGATATCGATTTCTTTATTACCACCGATTTTTCGGATTTTTCTTTCCTGAATTGCTCTGAGCAGCTGAATTTGAACTTCATAGCTTAGGTTTCCTACTTCATCCAGGAATATGGTACCTCCATTGGCAGATTCGAAATGCCCGGTTTTATTGTCCAAAGCTCCGGTAAACGCACCTTTAACATGACCGAAAAGTTCACTTCCCGCCAGCTCTTTTGGCAAAGCACCACAATCAATGGCTACAAAGGGTCCGTTTTTTCTTTGGGAAAATTCGTGAATTCTCTTTGAGATCAATTCTTTACCCGTTCCCGTTTCTCCTAAAACCAAAACACTCAAATCCGTAGGAGCTACCAATTGAATATGCTTTTCCAATTTTTCAGCTTCTTGGGATTCTCCGGTCACATATTCGGAGACCGCCATAGGCTTGGAAACTCGTGTGAATTCCTCTTTTGGGGTGACAGCGACCCTGTCTTCGATTTTATGCGCAAGGGATTCTTTAACCGTAGCCAACAGCTCGTCAGGGTTGATTGGCTTGGTGATGTATTCGAAAGCTCCGAGCTTCATAGCCTTGATAGCTATCCGGATATCCGAATAATGCGTGATCAGGATAACCTGCAACTTAGGGAAATGGGCTTTTGCCCATTGGAGGAGTTCCATACCTGTGCCGTCAGGCAATCTGAAATCTGCAATGATCAGATCAAATTTTCCCGTGTTCAGGATATTTTGAGCCTCCTTTACCTTAGTTGTGGTTATTACATCAAATGAATTTTTTTCCAAAAATGTCTTTACAATCCTGGAATAAGTCAAATCGTCTTCAACTAATAGTATGTGAGCCATCCTTTTTTTTGTTTAAGATATAAAAGGAACAAAAAAAGCACCAGACTAGAGTCCGGTGCTTTTAAAATAAAGGGGATCTAGCAACTTTTACTCCTTTATTTCTTTTCCTTGTGGATCATAAGTTCTCCAAAGTTTGTCTTCCGTTCCGTTGTCAAAAGCTACTTTGTAAGTAACTACTCCTTCGACAGATTTAACTTGCCAAGCCTCGGCCACAGGAAATTGCTTCAGTGTTTCATCGCCCGCAATCGTCTGTTTTACAGGATCCGGCAAGTCATCTGGTTTGATCTGGGTTTTTTCCTCCTGAAGAGATATTTCAATAGAATTGGTTACCACTTCAGCGATAGTAGGCGCCGCAAATGAAGCACCTGCCACCATCATCGCGGACATTAAAATGATCTTTTTCATGGTGTTTTTAATTTTGTGGTTTAGTTAATTGTCAGAGTGTGGATTCTGAAATCGAAAACTTTTTTCCGATTTTTCTTTACCCTATGCCAAGGTTGTGCCAAGGGGTATTTTGAGCTGATTTGAGCTATTTTGGTAAAAATCGAGCAGGATTTTTGGGGTAACTTTCCCCGAATTGGGTAAGGAAAAAGACGACTTTTGATAACTAACTGCAGAAAATTAGCAACCATTGGTAAGCCATAGATAATTCTTCGAAAGAGAACTTTTTATCGGAAATAATTCTTTTGAAAAGACTTACCTTTGAAGTCTCAAAAGAACATTCGCCCCCTCCATGAGTGATGCTATAAAACATGAGTGCGGAATAGCCATGATTCGGCTACGAAAATCCCCTCAATATTACATCGACAAATACGGAACAGCTTCATTTGCAGCCAATAGGCTCTATGTTCTGATGCAAAAGCAGCTAAACCGGGGACAAGACGGAGCCGGTGTAGCAAATATCAAAATCAATACTATGCCGGGTACCCGGTATATAAGCAGGTATAGGTCCATTGAGCCTTCCGCAGTCAATGACATCTTTGACAAAATCAACAAGAAGTACAAAAAAGCAAAGAAGCTCGGTGGCCATGATGCGCTTACGGATGCTGATTGGCTCAAAAAAAACATCGCATTTACAGGGGAAGTTTGGTTGGGACACCTGAGGTACGGAACACACGGAGAGAACAGCATCGAAACCTGTCATCCTTTTCTCAAACAGAATAACTGGAGAAGCCGAAACCTGGTCATGGCCGGCAACTTCAACATGACAAACAACGAGGAACTTTTTAGTAAACTGGTCCAACTCGGACAGCATCCTAAGGAAAAAACCGACACCGTCACCGTGATGGAAAAAATCGGGCACTTTTTGGACGAAGAGAATCAACGGATTTTTGACAAATACAAGCACCAATTTTCCAACGAGCAGATTACTCATGTCATCGAAAATGAACTGGATGTAGCCAGAATTCTTCGCAGATCCTGCAGGGACTTTGACGGAGGATATGCCATGGCAGGAATGATCGGCAACGGCTCTGCATTTGTAGTGAGAGATCCATCAGGAATACGGCCTGCATTTTATTACGCTGACGATGAAGTGATCGTAGTAGCCTCTGAAAAACCCGCGATTAAATCCGCTTTCAACATCGATTTCAATGCGATCAAAGAGATAAAACCAGGCCACGCATTGGTTGTCAACAAAGATGGCAGCTTCGAGGAGGCCGAAATTTTGCCAGCCCGTGAGAAAAAATCCTGTTCCTTCGAGCGGATCTACTTCTCAAGAGGGACTGATCCGGGGATTTATCAGGAAAGAAAAAATCTTGGAAAAGCGCTGATTCCTCAGATCTTGAAAGCAATCGACTTCGACCTGAAAAACACTGTATTTTCCTATATTCCAAACACTGCCGAAACTGCCTTTTTGGGTATGATCGAAGGATTGGAAGATTATCTGGTATCCAGGAGAAAGGAAGTTTTCCTCGAAGGTAAACCCCACATTGGAGATTTGGGTGATTTGTTGAGTTTCCGCCCCCGAGTTGAAAAACTGGTCAGTAAGGATGTCAAATTGAGGACATTCATTACCAGCGACGACGAACGTGATTCCATGGTGGCAAGTGTATATGACACGACCTATGAAGTGATCCGGCCTGGTGTGGATACCTTGGTGGTCATTGATGACAGTATCGTAAGAGGTACTACTTTGGAAAAAAGCATTCTGACTACTTTGGATAAACTAAAGCCAAAGAAAATTGTGATAGTTTCCTCAGCACCGCAGATTCGCTATCCGGATTGCTATGGAATTGACATGTCCAGGATGAAAGAATTTATTGCTTTCCGTGCTGCTCTTGCTTTGCTGAAGGAAAGAAAAATGGAAAATGTCCTCGATAAGGTATATGATCAGTGTGTAGCCCATCCGAATACTGTTGAAAATGTGGTGAAGGAAGTATACAGTATTTTCACGGATGATGAAATCTCAGCAAAAGTTGCTGAAATCGTTACCTCCCCCGAAATCAATGCCGACGTTCAGGTGATCTTTCAAACTGTCGAAAACCTGC
>DATIAI010000715.1:0-3911 GCA_035458065.1 Algoriphagus sp.
GGCCGCAGGATTTTCCTGATGTCTCCTCTGCACCATCATTACCAGAAAAAAGGAATTCATGAGGCCAAGATCGTTACCCGGTTTTGGATTGTCGGAATCCTGCTGGCAGTTATTACACTTGCAACCCTCAAACTGAGATAAAGTCAAAATGAAACCGAGCATGTCCAAAATATCGCCTAGTGTTTTGAATATCAATCATGCAAGATTCCATGTAACCATTAAAAAACAATTGTAAGCACATGAAACAGATTGCCATCCTTGGAGCCGGAGAAAGCGGATTGGGAGCAGCATTGCTCGCCAAACGGGAAGGCTATGGGGTTTGGGTATCTGATTCGGGAATAATTTCAGGGGAAAGAAAAAATGCTTTACAGAATGCAGGAATCCGCTTTGAAGAAGGTGGTCATGATGAAGCAAAAATCCTTTCCAGTGACCTGATCATCAAAAGTCCGGGAATTCCTACCAAAGCTCCTTTGGTAAAAGCAGCCATGGATCAGGGTATTCCTGTCATTGACGAACTGGAGTTTGCCTATCGATTCAGTGCAGGTAAAGTGATTGCCATTTCCGGTACCAACGGAAAAACGACAACCACACTTTTGACCTATCACCTGCTCAAAGAAGCTGGATATGATGTGGGGCTTGCTGGAAATGTGGGCCAAAGTTGGGCTGGTCAATTGGTAGATCAAGACCATGACTGGTGGGTTATTGAAGTTTCAAGCTTCCAGATCGATGGCTTTCAAGGATTCAAACCGACCATTGGGATTTTGACTAATATCACTCCAGACCATCTGGACCGATACGATTATAAGATTGAGAATTACATCCTTTCCAAAATGAGTCTGTTCAAAAACATGACTCAACGCGAAAAGGGAATCGCATTTCTGGAGGATCCTTTGACAAAAATGGGTCTGGTCCTGAAAAAAGCAAAAGCCGATATCCATTGGATTTCACTTTCTGAAAAGCAGGAAAAAGGGGGCTTTTCCGATGGAGAAACACTGGAGATTTCTGCAGTTGGTAAGACAGTTAGAATTCCGGTTTCGGGTCTTTCGATCAAAGGAAAACACAACATCCTGAATGCACTTTGCGCAGGGACCGCGGCATTGATTGCCGGTCTAACAGAGGAGCAATTGATAGGCGGATTTAAAACATTCAAAAATGCTCCGCACCGAATGGAGCTAATACGCGAGGTGGACGGGGTGCGGTTTGTCAATGACAGCAAAGGAACCAATGTCGAGTCCACCTTCTACGCTTTGGGAAGCTATACCGAACCCATAATCTGGATCGCTGGCGGAGTCGACAAAGGCAACAACTATTCTGTTTTGAACAATCTGGTGGATAATGGAAAAGTGAAAACCCTGATCTGCCTGGGAATTGACAATGAAAAGCTGAAGAAGGCTTTCTCAGGAATAATCCCTGAAATCAAAGAAACTCAGGATATCCGTGAAGCGGTGACTTGGGGACAAGAACTGGGCAAATCCGGCGAAGTGGTCTTGCTGTCACCTGCCTGTGCCAGCTTCGATTTATTTAAGAATTATGAGGATCGTGGCGAACAGTTTCGAGCTGCGGTTTTGGAATTAAAAGAAAAGCAAAAAGCATGATTAAGCTAAAGGCATGGATAGACGAGCAGTTTAAAGGCGATCCCATTATCTGGGCGATCGTGATTTTGCTGTCTTTGTTCAGCATCCTGGTGGTGTATTCTGCCACGGGTACTTTGGCCTATAAAACTGCCGGAGGGAATACTGAACTTTACCTTTTCCGTCACTCCTTTTTGGTCTTCCTTTCCTTGTTTGTGATGTGGCTGGCGCATAAGATGCCTTACAGAAAATACGCGCTTTACGCCCGTCTCTTCATGTATTTGTCCATTCCATTGTTGGCATTCACCTATTTCTTCGGTTCCAATATCAATGATGCCAACCGCTGGCTGACCATTCCTGTGATCAATCAGGCTTTCCAGCCCTCAGATTTGGCTAAGCTTTCTCTCATTGCTGCCTTGGCCGCAATGTTGGCTAAGCGTCAGAATAATATCAAGGACTTTACCGGCACTTTTCTCCCAGTTATCCTTTCCATTGGTTTGATCAGCGCTCTGATCGGCATGGCCAATATGTCCACTGCTATTCTTCTTTTGGCGACTTGTCTACTGATCATGTTTATCGGTCGGGTACCTGTCAAATACTTGGGGCTTGTGGTAATGGTCGGCGTAATGGGTCTGACTGTTGCAGTTTTTACGGGTCAAAGAGGAGAGACTTTCTGGTCCCGAATCGAAGCTTTCTGGGAATCAAAAGATGACGAAAGCAAGATTCCTTTCCAGGCCGAGCAATCCTACATCGCCATAGCAACTGGTGGAATTACAGGTAAAGGGCCCGGAAACAGCGAACAACGAAATTCCCTGCCACACCCTTATTCGGATTTTATCTACGCCATCATTATAGAAGAATACGGTATGGTCGGGGGAGCCACTGTGCTATTCCTCTACCTCGCACTCCTCTATCGGGGAATGCGAATCGTAGCCAATTCCAATAAAGCCTTCGGAGGCTTGCTTTCCGCAGGTTTGAGTTTTGCCCTGGTCATTCAGGCCCTGGTCAATATGGCCGTGGCAGTTGGATTGGGGCCGATTACAGGTTTGCCACTTCCGCTTTTGAGTATGGGGGGGACATCGCTGGTATTCACCGGAACGGCACTCGGCATCATTCTGAGCGTGAGCCGTGGGGACCATTCTGATGAAGTGAGTGCAGCTGCACCGGAAGTCAATAGAGTAAGTAACAGATTAAGAACAGCATAAACCCAAAATACCATTACCACGCAGTCAACATATCGAATTCTCATCAGCGGTGGAGGCACCGGCGGACATATCTATCCTGCAATTGCCATTGCCAATGCCTGGAAGGAAAAACATCCGGCCAGTGAGATTCTGTTTGTGGGTGCTTTGGGAAAAATGGAAATGCAAAAAGTCCCAGAAGCAGGCTATGAGATCAAAGGATTGCCAGTAGCAGGGCTTCAGCGCAGCCTGACTTTGGACAATCTGAGCTTTCCCTTTAAGCTTTTGAAAAGCTTGAGTATTGCCTCTGGTATCGTCAAGGACTTTCGTCCGGATGCAGTCGTCGGAGTAGGAGGATATGCAAGTGGGCCTGTGCTTTATGCTGCACAAAATAAAGGAATCCCAACCCTCGTGCAGGAGCAAAACTCCTACGCAGGGCTTACCAATAAGCTGTTGGCCCAAAAGGCAAAAGCGATCTGTGTGGCTTATCCGGAGATGGAGAAGTTCTTTCCTGTATCCAAAATCAGAATCACCGGAAATCCTGTGAGAAAAGACATCCTGGATTTGTCAGGCAAAAAGGAAAAGGCCGTCGAGCATTTTGGATTGGCAGCAGACCGGAAAACAATATTGGTTTTGGGCGGCTCACTAGGAGCTAGAACCCTCAACCAGGCAGTGTTGAAAGACATGGAGAGTTTGGAGGAAGCCGGTTACCAAGTCCTTTGGCAAAGTGGAAAATTCTATTTCAAGGAAATGCTCACCAAAATGGAGGAATCCGGACTGAAGCATATTCACCTAAGAGAATTCATCAGGGAAATGGATTTGGCATATGCCGCTGCTGATGTGATCGTTTCGAGAGCCGGAGCGCTTTCGGTTTCCGAACTCAGTTTGGTTGGAAAGCCGGTGATTTTCATTCCCTCTCCGAATGTGGCCGAGGATCATCAAACCAAAAATGCCATGGCTTATGTGAATCACCAGGCGGCTTTGTTGCTGAAAGATTCCGACGCTGTTGGACAATTGAAAAGTAAAGTTGAAGGACTGATGCAAAACCCTGAATTGGTGGAAGCATTGGGAAAAAATATGAAAAAGTTGGCTAAGCCGGATGCGGCAAATGCCATTGTGAATGAACTGGAAAAACTGGTCAAATGACATTCAAAGGGAT
>DATIAI010000716.1:0-2911 GCA_035458065.1 Algoriphagus sp.
GTAATTACAACGTCTCCAACTGCCCGTCTGAAGCCAGCGTCTAACGCCGCTGACTTACCGAAATTTCGAGTAAAATTCAGTCCTTTAAGACTGGGATTTAGGGATGAGATTTGTTGAATTACTTCCCAAGAACGATCCGTACTGCCATCATTGACCATAATCACCTCATAAGAAAAGCCGTGTTGATTCATCACACGGCTGATCCATTGGGTTAATTCTGGTAATGATTCTTCCTCGTTGAAAACAGGGACAACTACGGAAATTTGAGTCATAGTTTAGTAGTCAAGCGATTTGTCTCGCTTTTTTAGGATTGCCGCCAAAATTAAGGCTATAATGGCATAAAAAATAAGGGCAAAGCCAAAGTTTTTCAATTGACCCCCGATAGAAAATGAGGAAGCTGTGCTGTTTCTGATTTCATCCAAAGTAGCAGGAGGAAGGGAATCAGGATTTTGCCCAAAACTTTCCATCATTTTAAGGGAGTTTTCAAAAGTAATATCTGCCAAAACTTGAGGAAGAGTTGGATCTATCACATGAAAAAGGAGAATCTGCCCGATCAAAGACACAATTCCTGACACCAAAATAGCCACGAAGCTAAAGTTGAAAGCAGTCCCAAAACTCATGTAACCACCAATTTCAGCCCGGTACTGCTTGCCAAAGTAAATTATCAATCCAAAGAAAATCACTAAGGCCACCAAAGCAAACCATGCAGAAGCCAAAAGGCTAGAGTCAATAAAATATGCTATATAGGTAACTGCCAAAGCTACCAATCCCATGGTTAGTCCTGGTTTGATAGCTGCCTGAAAAGGTGTTTGTTGCTCTTCCATAAAAGAATTAGTTAGGGGTTTTTCCTGAAAATAATAGAAATAATAATGCTAAAAAACATTCCTGGGACTATTTTCCAAAGTCCATCATTCAATGCAACATCCCAGGGAGACATTTTCTTCATGTTTTCTTCTGTAGTCAAAAATGAATCTTCGCCGAGTTGAGAAATGATTGTTTCCTTACTTTCGAGGAGCACCTCAAGTTTTTGATTTTTGATCACGTCAAATAACTCTGGGGAAAAGTTCAAAATAATCCAAATCCCACAAATAGACAGTACCCCCAATATTGTGTAGGTCACAAAGCCAACAGTCATCCCTTCTGAAAAAGAAAGAAATCCGGAATTTGAATAATCCTTGAAAAACTTGATCGAAAGATACAGGGCCACGGGCACCAATACATATCCAAATAGAAGGTTGAGATTGGTGGGATCAGGATATAAAAAGGAGAGAAAATAAAATGAGACGACACTTAATAGACCACCTAACGCGCCAAATTGATAAGCTGATTTAAAGTATTTAGTCATCAATTTTAATCAACTGACCCTTTTGAATTACATATTTTACTTTTCCGGTCAATTCTGTTCCAAACCATGGATTGTTTGCTGAAAGAGACTTGTTGGATTTTTCACCATAAACCCATTTTTCCTCAGGATCAAAAATCGTCCACGATGAATTTGAAACTGAAAGAATCTGCGATGGTCCAGTGGTGACTTTTTCTATCAAAAGCTCCCAGGACAATTCCTTGGCTAGCTTTACCATGGAAGGCAAGAAAGTCTGCAAGCCTGCCATTCCAAACGCTGCAAGATCAAATTCGGCAAATTTAGAGTCAAAGTCCTGAGGTTGATGATTGGAGACAATTGCATCAATTGTCCCGTCTTTCAATCCTTTGATAAGGGCTTTTCTATCTTCACTTCCCCGAAACGGAGGTTTCACTTTGAAATTGGAGTCAAAGCTTACCAAATCCGCATCAGAAAATATCAGCTGATAAATAGAAACATCGGCGGTCACTTTTAATCCTTCGCTTTTAGCTTTTCGGATCAGATCTACCCCTTTGGCAGTATTCACTGTTTGAAAATGAACTTTACCTCCCGAATATCTTAAAATCTCAAGATTCCTCTGTATGGCTACATCATCAGCCAGATTTGGAATCCCTTTCATGCCAAGTTTAGTAGAAATTTCCCCTTCATGCATTTGCCCAAAAATCCCCAGAAGAGGATCATATGCATGATCAAACAATATCCCATCAAATTTCTGCAGATATTGGAGAATCTTCATGTACCGATCGGAATTGGACAAGGTCTTGGTACCATCACCAAAAAATCGCAGTCCAGACTGGAAATGCATATCTAAGATCTCGGTGAGGTCTTCCCCAGATGCGTTTTTGGTTACCGCTCCCATGACATGCAATTGGGGCGAGAAGGCTTTTGCCTTATTTAAGACAAAGTCTACTTCATTTTTGGATTGAATGACCGGTTCGGTATTCGGCATCACCAGTGCCTGTGCAAAACCAGATGAAGCCAGGGAATGACACAAGCTTTCAACAGTCTCCCTATATTCCTGGCCTGGTTCTCCAAGTCCGCATCTGAGATCAATCCAGCCTTTAGAGGCAAAAAATGAAGAGCTATCTATTACTTTGGTAAATTTTTTAGAGTCAGATTCCAAAACTTCTTCAATCAATCCATTTTCAAAAGTGTAATTCTTTGGTTCTAAAATCACACTATTGTGAATCAATCTAAGGTCTTTCAGTAGTACTGCCATTAGTCGTGTTTTGCTGCAAAAGTGCAACAATAATGGGTAAAAAGAAAAGTGAACATGATAAAAGCTACCATCTCTTACCAAGATCAAATGTCAAAAGTTGAAATAATCCATTGGATAAATACGAGCGAAAATTATTTAGGTAGAAAAAATCAGGGATAGCTTTAAACGCAAAAAAGCCTTTGGATATTTCCAAAGGCTTTGAATAATGTGGCGGCGACCTACTCTCCCGGGTGTAACCCCAGTACCATCGGCGCTGCAGGGCTTAACTTCTCTGTTCGGGATGGGAAGAGGTGGGACCCCTGCGCTAGGCCGCCTAAATTGTAAGTATACAG
>DATIAI010000717.1:0-3339 GCA_035458065.1 Algoriphagus sp.
TAGCCATTGTTGGGCTTAGTTTTTTTTTATTTTATTCACGGTTTATATCCTATTTTCCAAATTGTATCTGCATAATTTTCAGTTCTGAACTCGTAGGTAATATCGTCATTCTCTTTAATTGAGTTTGCAGTCATTCTAAATTTCCTTTCACTTCCGTCTTTTAGAATTAATGTCAATTTGTATTTAGGAAGGAACTTTGTCAAACCAACTTTTTTCGCAATGTTCATCTCATTAGTAATCTGTTCAATTTTCTCATATGGCAAACTTCTATTGAAGTCATTGGAGTCCGTTAAATTATTGTTAGGACCTATTTCGATAAATGCAGATTCTATTTTATCAATTTCAATGGGCTGTTCAAACGCTTGAGAGATTTTTTTCTGGTATTTGTAGTCATATCTGTCGTTTGTCAAATAGTCAAACCAATTCCAAAACTTCAAAGGATTTCTTCCAAAGGTTCTATAGATTTCTAAGTCCGAATGTTCAGGATTTTCTTCTCTAAAGTTTTTGAATTGAAGTTCCATCATTTCGATGTCTCTACCTTTAGAAGGCATGGTCCAAAATTCAAATTCAGCCTTTTCAGTTTGAAATAAGTATGATTTAAAAAGTCCTTCTGTGAATACATTGATATAACCTGAATAAATATTGCTCAAGATTAAAATCGCTGAAAAAATGGTCAATATGGCTATTCGTTTCTTCGTCATTTTTAAATTAAGCCCAACGTTTGTGTTTGCGCAAGTTACTGCGTAAGGCATGCCTATTTGGATGCATTGCGCAGTTAATTGCGGGTATTTTTGAATTGATTTTTAGTCATCCAAGTCAAGTTGATCCAAGGGGCTTTTGATTTGATCAAAGCCTTTGGTGGTCACATGGGTGTAGATTTCTGTTGTTTTGCTGCTCTCATTGCCCTTAGGTCTGCAAGCCAACTGGAAATTTTAAAACTACAAAGCCTACAATTCCGGGCCAATGACCCGGAATTGTGGTTTTTTCTAAAAATCAGCTTTGTTCAAATCTTTGACTTGTTGTCCGAGAGGAATTTGGTGATGGCATCATTCAGTTCCTTGAGCGGTTCATAGCCTTCTCCGCCTTTTAAAAAGTCCCGGGTATTGATCGTGTAAGCCCAGTCGATATTGTCTGCATTGGAAACTGCCAAGGTGCTCGATCCTGGGGTACTGCCTGAGCGGGCGGATCCATTGGCTCGGCCTCCGGTACCCCATACTGCATAGTTGCGGATCGTCTGAACCATGGCAAATGCGGAGGAAGCCAGCCCACAGCTGCCTGCTGCTACCTCCTTGACCATTTTGTCTCCTCCATACACATTGGGAACTTCGTCGTTGCTGGAGATCTTGATCGGATTGGGTCCCAAGCCCGCACTTTCCGTGGCCACTTCATTGGAAGGCCTGGGGTTCGCTACCGTTGGCCAAACCTTTACTTCCGTAACTCCGATTTTGTCCAAAACTTCCTTTTTCAGGAAGTTGAAGTAGGTTTGACCGCTGACTTTTTCGATGACCAAAGTGAGCAGTACATAGCCATAGTTGCAGTAATTGTCCTTTGCTCCCGGATCGTCCAGCAGGTTTTTGTTTTTATACATATACTTGGCAAGTTCGGTTTTGGTCACAGCCCGGTTTAGTCCCAGCGCAATGGCCACATTTCTCATGTCGTAAGTGCAGTCATACCCTTTGGCGTCAAATCCACCTTTATTTTCCAAAAGATGCTTGACGGTGATGTCATCACTTCGACTGTCTTTGGGATTGCTGAATCCCAAAATCCCGTAGGCTTTGTCGTTTGGGTCCAGGACTTTGGGGGATTTGTTGTAAAGCTCCCGGATAGCGGCATGGACAAAGAGCTTGGAGCAGCTGGCCAGCAGGAAAAGGTCTGAATTGTCGGCCGTCTTGTAGGAGTTTTCTGCCCAGGTCAGCGCCTTGTTGTACTTGATGCTCCCGCCCTTTCCCACACAAAGTTGGGCATATCGGACACCGTGTTTTTGCATAAAGCTTTTCATGATCGTATCCAATCCATTGGTGGCTGTGATTCCAGTGCCGTTTGTTCTCCAGGTCCGAGGGCGTGGCGTGTGCGTTTCGGCAAAGACCACTGCAAATTTTGCCCCGCTGCCCACGCCTCCTGCATCCAGGGTAAAAGGTATGCGGCCTGCGGCTACCTGATCATTGAAAACGGTCTGATAGGAAGCTGGGCCGATATTGTGTTTGGCGACGAAGCTCCCCCGTATCCGATCAGTGAACATGGCGCAATAATGGTTGTCCTCAAAGACCGAGACAATCTCGGGAATGTAATAGGGGAGTTGAATGCAGGCGTTGAACTGCTTTTGGTACCCTGCAGCATCCAGGTCCGAATAGACCAGCCACTTGGTATTCCCGATATTGCTCACCCAGACTCCGGCATAGAGCCTCGAACTGGAGGAGCCATAAGCAGCGCAGGTATGCAGGATCAGGTTTTGTTTTTTTGCATCGGTGTTTTGAGCGTCGAACTGGCTTTTGGTCAAACCATGTCGCCCGATCATTGCGGGGAATTTCACCTTTTCAAATACCGTTGCAAATACGGCATTGCTTCCGGAACCGGTGGCAGAAATGATCCTGGGAATGTATCCTTTGGCAGTCCAGGTATTGAAAAAACTTTGATACCCTTGGGCATTGATCCCATGGGCGGCGACAAAAGCTGGCCCGGCTTCCTTGGTCCACACGGCAGCATAGCGTGGACTCGATGAGGAACCGTACACACTCAGGGAGATCATGCGATGACCTGAGTTGGCGAGGTTGTTAAAGTGGGTTTGGTGTTGGGAGCTGGTTACTCCATGGTAAGCAACAAATGGTACTGGCATAACAATCAGGGTTTATTGTGAAAAAAAACTAAAAAGCGTGTGGTGTGCATTACTGGAGTATTCTCCTAAATGATTGAAAAAAAATAAGCTAAATAAAATCAGATTGCAAAAAAAATGAATGTATCCTGTTAAAAATCAGGAGAAAAGAGGTGGGGGAATTAGACCTGCCAGTCTTAGAAATTGCTATTTTGAAACCAATGGCTCTCTGCTCTTCAGATCCTCGGGAGCTATCAGGAGTAATTCCGAAGCCCTTTTGTAGGATTTTCAATCCAAAAAAATACTAGAAGACATAAGGGAAATCGCTTTTACATTTTCCATAATAATGATGTCACTCCTTTGGGGTTATCCTACATAAACACATTTAAAGCTATAATCCTGATATCCCCGCCAAGGCGGGCAGGCACTTCGGGATTTAAAAGCCAGTATGGCTGGAATTATTATAGAATATATTGGCTTTGGATACATTGGAACCCCGCAAGGGGTGATATAATTCTTAAAAGCGATTT
>DATIAI010000718.1:0-3270 GCA_035458065.1 Algoriphagus sp.
TTCTCTTTCACTGGGCGGGTGCTTGTGCAGCTGCGAAAATTGGATTGCGCCTGAAAAACGATTCGCTTTACCAAAAAGCCATTTACCTACGAGACGAGGCTGCCAAGAAAATCGAGGCATGCTACCTCCCGGACCGAAAAGCTTACTCTCAAGCTATTGGCGCCAAGCACATGGATGCCAGTACGCTTCAATTAATTACAATGGGGTATTTTGGGAAAGATCTTGACAGGGCAAACGATCATTTGAAAGAATTGGAAAAAGAACTTTTGTCAAAAAATTTCCTCTTTTACCGCTACAAACACATGGATGATTTTGGTGTTCCCGAGTCAACTTTCCTAATCTGTGCATTCTGGTACATTGAAGCTTTGGCTTGTGTTAACCGGATTGATGAAGCTATCGAGGGATTTGAAACTCTGACCAAGTATTGCAATCATCTTCAGCTTTTTTCAGAGGATGTTGATCAACATACCGGCAGTCAGTGGGGTAATTTTCCACAAGCTTATTCCCACGTGGGATTGATGAATGCGGCATTCAGGATTGGGAGAAAACTGGATCGCCCGAATTTCCTTTAAGTCTGATTAGATCATTTTAGAATCCTCTGAAAAAAAATAACCCGCCAGTTTGAATCGGTTTTGTAAATCGACCCAAACTAGCGGGCTTTTTTATGCTTTTGAGGCAAACTATTGGTTCATTTTACTCAATAAATTCCTGACCTGGGTGACTGATTTGATGTTGTAATTAGCCTGGGTATAAGCATATCCAACCCGGATGGAATAGGCGCTTTTCGGCATGGCCTTGAATGTATCTTCATCTGTCCAATCATCTCCGATTGCCAAAATAAAATCATATTCCTGACCTTTCATCATTGCAGTGGCTGCACGTCCTTTGTTGATATCGGGACGCTTGATTTCCAGCACCATATTTCCCTCCAATACCTGAAGGTTATGCCCTCTTGCCATGTATTTCAAATGGCTGAACAATTCTCTCATTCTAAGGTCACCGAGGCCACTTTCCACTTTTCTATAATGCCAAACCAGTGAATAGTGCTTCTCTTCAATAAATGCTCCCGGAGTTCGCAGCACATAGTATTCCATTACTTTGCAGATGTCCTCTTTCCAACTGTCATCGGCATCTCCATAAAGCTCCCAATCATCGGAAGATTTTCGCTTTACCCAAACCCCATGTTCGGCAATCATATCGATCTGCTCACCTTTGAACCATCTGCCAAGCGTATCCTTGTCTCTTCCAGAAATAATCACCAGCTGCGACTTCTCGCTCAATCCTCGGATGATTGCTTTCAGTTCATTGTCGGGCACAGCATCTTGTGGATTCGATTTAAATCCCGTCAAAGTGCCATCATAATCCAGAAACAAAATCGGGTTTTTGGCCGCTTTAAAACTTGACTGAATCTCGGCAATAACCTTCGAATCCACATATTTTGAATTGAGCTCTGCTTGCTTTGCCTTGACATGTGCCAATCGATCCATAAATACCTTGACCCACTGGAACACATCATACAGTTTGAGACTCTCCTGCATGGCAGAGATCCGCTGTTTTTGTTCGGCAGGACTCATGGTCAGGGCATTGTAAATGGCATCCAACACTGCCTGTTGATCATTGGGATTAACCAAAATTGAGTCCTGTAATTCCTTGGATGCTCCAGCCATTTCAGAAAGGATTAACACTCCGGACTGATCTGTTTTGCTCGCCACAAATTCTTTACAGACGAGATTCATCCCGTCTCTCAATGGAGTCACCAAGGCGATATCCGACATGCTATAGAAAGCACTCAGTTCTTCAAAAGGAAAGCTTCTGTAGAAATAATGCACCGGAACCCAATTGAGTGTCGAATATTCTGAATTGATCCGGCCCACCAGAAGGTCAATTTCCTCTTTCAGTTCTTTGTAAGACTGGACTTTATCTCGGCTAGGCACCACTATCATGATCATGGACACATTGCCATGCAAATCCTTTTTTTCCTTTAAGAGTTGGTGAAACGCCTGGAGTCTTTTTGGAATTCCTTTTGAATAATCCAGACGATCGATAGTGATGATCAGCTTTTGATCTCCGACTTGCTGCCGAAATTTTTTAACTATGTTCTGTGTTTTTTTGCTTTTGGCCTGCTTTGCAAACTTATCATAATCAATTCCCATGGGAAATGAATCGACGTTGATGATTCGATTTTCTGCCTGGATATAGCCACTCTCGGAGGAAAGTCCCGTAATCCTGCCGACTGCACTCAGAAAGTGGCGCATGTCATCGTAAGTATGAAACCCGATCAAATCTGCTCCAATCATTCCTTCCAAGAGCTCTTTCCGCCAGGGAATCATGCGGAGAATTTCGTAGGAGGGAAATGGGATATGCTGAAAAAATGCAATCGTCGCGTCTGGAAGCGCCTCGCGCAACATTTGAGGTAATAACAATAACTGATAATCGTGCACCCAAATGGTGTCATCCGGGCCGGCTTTTTCCAAAATGACATCACAAAATTTCCGATTCACCCGCACATAGGCATCCCAATGCTCAGGATTATAAACCATGTATTGCGTGAAGTAATGGAAAGCTGGCCAAAGTGTTTCATTACTGAATCCCTCATAAAATTGCACCACATCTTCTTTTGTCAAAAAAATCGGAGCCATTTTCAATGCACTCAATTCACTAATAACCTCCTCCTTTTGACCCGGGTCTTCTACGGTATTACCAGGCCAACCGATCCAGATATTCCCATCTTGTTTATAGATAGATCCTAAGCCTGTTGCTAATCCTCCTGCTGAGGGTTTGAACTCGAAGCGACCATTTCGGTGACGTAAACTGATAGGTAGTCGATTGGATACAATGATTGTTTTTGACATTTTAGAAAGTTTAAAAACGGGGAGAGCAGAAACTCTCCATATACAAGGGATATATTTAAAGATAGGCAAATAGGGATAGAATCCAGATTTAATGCCTTTCTAGTTGAGTAGAAGCGCAAAAATCAAACCCAAATCAACAAAACACAACTGAATTTTTCGTGGGAATTCCGAGGACTAGACGATAATTAAGTGAAAAAATAAACAGACATTCTTACCACAAAAAAAGCCCCGAATCGCTTCGGGGCTTGAGTTTTTATAGTCCAAATGCCGCTTTGACCTTGTCCACGTAGTCTAGTTTTTCCCAGGTGAAAAGCTCTACTTCTTTCACTATAGCTTCTCGATAAGGAGAATAGAAGGTCTTTTTCACTAGTTCATTCTTTCTGCCCATGTGACCGTAAGCCGCAGTTTCCTCATAGAT
>DATIAI010000719.1:0-2981 GCA_035458065.1 Algoriphagus sp.
GTGAATTACATGATGTCCAAAGACAGTGTAAAACGTCGATTGGAAGATGGAAATGGCCTTTCTTTCACGGAATTCACCTACCAACTGATTCAGGGCTACGACTTTTATCACCTTTGGAAAAACAACAACTGCTCTATCCAATTAGGCGGCTCTGATCAGTGGGGAAATATCGTAACCGGTACAGAATTGATCCGAAGAATGGGCGGAGGAAGTGCTTTTGCATTGACAGTTCCATTGATCACCAAAGCAGATGGGACTAAGTTTGGGAAGACTGAAGGCGGCTCGGTTTGGTTGGATCCTGAGAAAACTTCCCCATATGCTTTCTATCAATTCTGGTTAAATGTATCAGACGAGGACGCTTCCAAATACATTCGAATATTTACTGTTTTGGATCAGACTTCGATCGAAAATCTGGAAACTGAACATGCTCAGGCTCCACATTTGAGAACCTTGCAAAAAGAAATCGCCAAACAGGTGACAATCATGGTTCACAGCCAGGAGGATTATGAAATGGCGGTAAAGGCATCAGAAATCCTCTTTGGAAAATCCTCAACCGAAGATTTGGCTTCACTTGACGAAAGAACCTTTCTGGCAGTATTCGAAGGTGTTCCGCAGGTTCAAATTACCAAGGAGGAATTTGCTGGAACCGAAAATATCCTTGATCTCTTTGGAGAAAAAACACATGCGCAAATCTTCCCTTCCAAAGGCGAAGCGAGAAAAATGATTCAAGGCGGCGGGGTGAGCATCAACAAAGAAAAACTGGCAGATCCCAATTCACCAGTGAATTTCCAACTACTGCAAGACAAGTACCTGCTGATCCAAAAGGGGAAGAAAAATTATTATATTTTAGAAGTAAAATAAGAACCTGACTTCCAAGCGAAAAGGCCTCAAAAACAAAATTGAGGCCTTTTTTATTTCCAAAACATAAAATATAAACTCGGTTTTTGACCCTGATTTAATACCTTTGAGGTTCACTTTTAAACCTTGTATCAACAGTCATGGCAGGAGAAAAAAACAAAGAAAAACTCATTCTGGATTCGGCGGTTGCGCTTTTCACCACCAAAGGTTTTCAAGCCACACGCATGGAAGATGTGGCCAAGCGAGCGGGGATCAGCAAAGGACTCACCTACTTTTATTATAAGAACAAAGAAGATTTGTTCATGGCTCTGACCAAAAAGGCTTTTGACCAATTCAAGGAAGAATTCAGAGAAGTTCTCCGATCTAAAGGAAAAAACGGCATGGAAATGCTGACGGATCTGATGGTTAAGATTGTCAACTTCGCTAAGGAACAACCGGTGTATTATCAGGCGGTTTTGAATTTTCTGGATGTTTTAAAGAAATACAATGACTTGGCTTTAAGAAGGGAAATTGATCCTTTGATTTTGGACTCCATCCATTTCCACAAGCTTCTGGAAATCCATCACGAACCCATCAAACTCGGAATTCAGATGGTTTCTCAGGGAATAAAGGACGGCAGTATCAGACCGGAACTTCAGCCGGAAATCACATTTTATACGGTTTGGGCTATGATAACCGGATTTGAAAAAATGAGCGGTCCAGTCGGATATGAAGGCAAAGAAGCCAAAATCAGTGCGGAAGCCTGGCAACCCGGTTTTATCAAATTGATGCAGGATATGCTTCGGGGCACTATTCAAGCCAGTCGACCTGCAATTGTACAAACAAGCCTTTTCTGATGAAGAATCTTGCTTTCGTTTCAGGCATCCTTTTCCTTTCGATTGCCTGTACCCCAAAAACAGAAGTTGATATTTTGATCAAAAATGCGGCTGTCATTGACTTGACTACCGGCCAAATTCTTCCTCACCAGATCGTTTTGGTTAAGGGAGACTCTATTTTTCAGACAGGTGGAGATAGCTTGCTTTCCCAGTTTTCCGGAAAAACCGAAATCGATGCTCAATCGAAATTTCTAATGCCTGGATTGTGGGACAATCACGTGCATTTTGGCGGGGCAGAATATGTGGATGAAAACGAACAACTCCTGCCGCTTTATCTGGCGTTTGGCGTAACAGCAGTCCGAGACGCCGCCGGCGATATTCCACTTGAAGTCTTAAAATGGAAATCAGAGATCAATTCCAGAAGCAGAATCGGACCGAAAATCTTCACTTCGGGTCCAAAAATCGAAGGAATCAATTCTGTCTGGCCGGGTGACTTGGAAATTGGAACAGAAGAAGAACTTGACATTGTCCTGGATTCACTCGAAAAGCTGAATGTTGATTTTGTAAAAATCACAGACAACACACTTTCCTCCGAACTTTTTCTATCCGCCACTCAAAAAGCCAAGGCGCGTGGATGGTCTGTCTCAGGCCATGTCCATCCGGGCATTACCCTAGATGAAATATCAAAAGCAGGGCTTACTACCATAGAACATCAAGGCTATTTGCTGAGAGCAGCTACTTCAGAAGAAACTCGCATCCGGGATGAAAGGCTTTCAAACAAGCTTTCACCATCAGAAGCCAATCAACTACAATTCAATACGTTAAGAGATTCAGTGGCTGAAGCAAATTTTCGAAAATTTGCCGCTCAGGGTACAGGAATTGTCCCAACTCTATTGATCAGTTATAACATCGCCTATTTGGATTCCCTGGATTTTTCTGCGGATACTATCAGGGATTATTTGGGACCAAAGTTGAAGGAAAGCTATCAGTGGAGAATTGATCGCTATGCTCTGGAAGATTCTGCCAGCAGAAAAAACCGGAAATTGCAATTTGAAGCATCAGCCAGATTGCTTCCACTGGTTCAAAAATCCGGTATGAAAATCATGGCTGGAACAGATGCTGGATATCTGAATACATACGATTATCCTGGACTTGCTATTCACAGGGAACTTGCACTGATGGTAAAATATGGGTTGACTCCACTCGAAGCGCTTCAGGCCTCGATGATCAATGGACCTGCCTATTTTGGAATGGAAAATCAATATGGATCAATTGAAAGTGGAAAGAAGGCAAGCATGGTTTTGCTTA
>DATIAI010000720.1:0-4618 GCA_035458065.1 Algoriphagus sp.
TTCCACCGATCTTCCCCCGCATTTAACAGAACTTCATAAGGATACCTACTTGTCTTTTTACATTCGACCGCTTCCGAACAAATTTGTCCACCTAAGGATAAAGCACAAAGAGTAAAAGCATGATTAGGAATGCTGAATGGCCTTTTCTAATGGTACGTGATTGGCATAATTTATTTTTTCACCCAAACGAGCCAAGCCATGTTTAAAAACTACATAAAAACCGCAATCAGGAACCTAATAAACAATAAGTTTTACTCAGGTATCAATATCATTGGACTTGCAATAGGTTTGACGTGTTGCATGATCATCTTCCAGTATATAGCCTTTGAAAAGGATTTTGATCAGTTTCATGAGAATAACCCTCAGATATTTAGAGTACTTCCTGGCTTTGGTCGAGGTGGTGACCCTATTGAATTTGGTGGTGCTTTTACTCCCCAGGCTATGGCACCAGTGTTTAAAGAAGGTGTCCCGGAAATTCAGCATATTTCACGGGTTCATTCCGACAATGCGCTTGTATCCAATTCGGAGCAACCCGAAAAGGTATTTGAAGAAGGAATGATCTATTATGTTGATCCTGACTTCCTTGATATTTTTTCATTTCCATTAATCTCAGGAAATAAAGACGAAGCACTTCAAAAGGGGACAGCCGTAATCTCCAAAGAAGCTGCTCAGAAATATTTTGGAACCGACAATGCTATCGGTGAAGTAATTTCAGTAATAGGTCAAGTAAATCAGGATTACCGCATTGCTGGTGTTTTTTCTGGAGTTCCTGATAATTCGCACCTACAATTTGAAATTTTACTTCCAATGGATAACCTTTTGGAAGGTGAAGGTTACAGTAATGAACCGGAAGGAGGATGGAGCTGGAATAATTTTAGTACATATCTGCAACTACATCCCGAGGCAAATCCAGTTCAAACCGAACAGAAATTAACCGAACTGTATCTTAGTAACAGAGGAGAAGTTTTAAAACAACAGGGCTATAAATCATCCATAAAAATCCAACCCCTGGAGGATATCCATCTTAATGCCAACGTTGAGGGGCCTTTAGGTGAACTGATCGGAAGTTCACAAACGGTGTATTTTTTCACCATAATTGGGTTAGTTACTTTTCTTATAGCACTTATAAATTATATCAATCTTGCAACAGCGAGGGCATTAAACCGGGCAAGAGAGGTGGGTGTACGAAAGGTCCTTGGAGCACAGAAGTACCAGCTTATTATCCAATTCTTATATGATGCGGCACTTACCAATGCGGTTGCTTTGGCTTTTGCTTTCGTTGCTACAGGATTATTGATGCCATATGTGAATAATATCGCTCAGTCTCACCTGAGCATAACTATGTGGATGCAATCAGACCTTTGGCTTACATTGCTGGTTACATTAATTGCCAGTATTCTACTGTCTGGATTCTACCCGGCATTCATACTTTCATCTTTTAGGCCTGTATCAGTACTGAAAGGAAAATTATCCATGGTCACGGGGCAGGTTTGGCTACGTAAGGGATTAGTTGTCTTACAATTCGCAGCATCAATTGTGTTAATATCCGGAACCATAATAATATATAACCAGCTTAGCCATATGAGGGATCGTGATTTAGGATTTAATATGGAAAGGGTTCTTACTGTGGAAGGACCGCGTAATTTGCCAAATGAATCCAATGAAACGAATCCAATAGCTAACTTTCTTCAGGAGCTTAGAAAACTACCTGAAGTTGAACAAGCTGCCGGTTCCTTTTCTCTGCCCGGACAAGGATTCAATTGGAATGGAGCAATGATCCGGAAAGCAACGGATGAGCCGGTTAATTCCCTTCGAGGAGTAGCAACATATGTTGACACCAGCTTTGCCAAGCTTTATAAACTGGAATTAGTAGCAGGGAAAGGGTTTGAAAACGTTACTTTTTCAAATGAACCGGACGCTACTTGGTTTGTGACCATAAACGAAACCCTGGCAAAGGCTCTTGGCTATAAGGCTCCTGATCAAGCAATAAATGAGGCACTGGTTATTGGTGATTATGAAGCACAGATTGTAGGGGTTTATAAAGATTTCAGCTGGACCTCCGCACACCAAGAACAACAAAACATTGTTTTTGGACCTACTTTTGGCGGACAACATATTTCTTTAAGGTTATCTACAAATGATCTACCGAAGGCCATAAGCAAAATTGAATCTTTATATACCGAGATGTTTCCGGCTAATGTATTTGAATATCAATTTCTTGATCAGGCTTTTGACCAACAATATAAAAATGATATCCGATTTGCAAAGCTCTTCGGTCTTTTTGCTGGTTTGGCAATTTTCATTGCATGTCTAGGCTTATACGGTCTTGTATCATTTACTTCACAACAACGGAAAAAAGAAATTGGAGTCAGAAAAGTCCTTGGGGCATCGGTGGGTAGTGTAGTTAAGCTTTTGAATATTGATTTTCTTAAGCTGGTAGGTTTAGGATTTTTTGTGGCAGTTCCTATTGCATGGTATTTTATGCACCAATGGTTACAAGAATTTGCATACAGAATTGATATTGGGATAAGTGTATTTGTTGTTGCAGGACTTACAACATTTATTATTGCCATCATTACAATAAGTGGTCAATCTATCAAAGATGCTAGTGCAAACCCAGTTGATAGTTTACGGAATGAGTGATTTCTAACAAAAAATTGCGATAAAGAACGAGTTGGAATATCAAAGTTTAACATCATGGACCTGCAACTCCTTCCTTTAAAGCAAAGGTAGGTAATTGGTTATCTGATTTTTGAAAATTTCAACTACGGGCAAGTTTCCAAAATCATTGGAATTAACCTCCGATCATAATCTTCCAGATGAAAAAATTGAATTTTAGGTTATTCGATAAGATTTCAAGCAAATTTCCGGTGATAGGCGTAACATGGCTCGCCAAATTATCCTCCCGCTTTTGTTAAGTACTTCCCGCCCAGACTGAATCACCTACCCTGCATGAAAACTATCTATATTCATCCCCCTTCGGAATGGAAAAATTTAACACCTAATTATTTATTTTATAAAATGCAACTCTTTTGAAATAGCCATGACCATAGGAAACACTTATGGTCTCGCCTTTATTCCAATCAATGAATTGATTTTCAAATTCAAGTCGATTTTTGGAATAAGAAAGCTCTCCCTTAAAATTATTAGAATAGGAGAACTCCTCTCCTAACTGAACAGAAATGCTTTCACCCTTTTCATTTTTGATTATCACTGTGACATGTTCCATCATAGTTGGATCAAAGTTCAGAGGGGCCTCCACCCTGATTTTGAACACTTTTTTAGAATCCATTGACAATTCCAACCTGGTATAATAATTAGCCATATAGGCCATGCTCACATTGAATGCCGTGTTGAACTGAACCCATCCTTCAGTCCAGCCCAGATTTCCCACCTCCGGATTATTTGGGTAATGGAACGACTTTGGAGAACCATCGAAAACAAAACGTACATCTTCCAAAAGCCCATACCCTCCTTTGTGGGCATTGTACCAACCCAAATCAACTCCTTCAATTTCTTTCGCCCCGTTATATGAAAAATGTCTTCCGACAGGATTCCTTCCAAAAGCATTGTCAAAATGTGACCAGGCTAAAATTTCCAGTTTTTGATTCAATTCCGGATCTACTATAATCGACATGGCAGAAAATACAGCAGCTGGAAAACCAAGTACGTTTCCGGTTTCATTCCAACTAGGCGGAACCCAATCTTCATCATCGCTGTACTTTCTAAAATCCCAATAATTGTCTGATCTTGAAATGGCTATTTTGGCCCATTCTTCCACTTTTTCTTCCAATCCCTTCGGAGCCCGATCCGGATATTGAGTTTGAAAATACGCAAATGCCCGCATGGTCATATGTTCGGACATTCTCTGCCCTTTGGTGACTATGGGGTCTTTCCAATCCAGGTTTTGAATCATCCAATCCAACTGCCGATACGCTGCCTCAAAATATTTTTCCGCATCTTGTTCACCCTGCTTTTTAGTGACTTCATACATCATCAGATTGGGGATGACTGAATATCCCGGGGGCATTTCGCCTTTGGTGGTACCCATCTGAGTTTTCAAGGTCAGTAAATTATGTTCAGGGCTGAGGTCATACTGTGAGGTTGAGCTGGGTTTCACTGTGGTTTTCTCCCACTTCTCCCTTGCATATTCATATACCCGATCAAAATTTTGTTGAGGGAGAAACTTTTCCAAATAAGGCCAAGCATAGAGAAAATGTGCCAGTTCTGCCTTTTGCATTTCATGCTCCAATCCTTGTGAGATCTTTACATCTGCATCCCAATGAATGAGTTTGATAAGGTCGGGAGCATCCTCCTGGTAAGGATTCAATTCCCCCCACAAACCTTTGTATTCCGAAGAAAAAGAGGAATTAGGCACATAAGAGACTGTTTTCTCCATTCGTTCAAAAGCATCAGGATTAGAAAGGTAAAGGGCTACCATTCCTTGCATTGCCCAATTGAAAAAATCACCGTCCCTCCATTCAAATGACAAAGGTCTGATAAGATCGGTTGTACCCACATAGTGCCGAGCACCGATCATAAAATCCACCATGTTGCGGTAAGTCACGCGCTCCAGCCAATAGGGTCCGATTCGGAAAGGGAATGATTCTTCCTGCCC
>DATIAI010000721.1:0-7851 GCA_035458065.1 Algoriphagus sp.
ACATAAGTTTCTTCCTGAATGTCATATCTGCTGGGGATAAAAAGTAAATCCTCATTTTTCAGAGGCACATCAGCCACGGATCCGTCCATAATTCCCTTTAAATCCAAAGGTTCTGCTGCAAGTGTCAGATCATCACTTGTCCTGTATAATGTGGCTCGATTAACAAATGCCTCCGGCTTTAATCCCTGAGCCTTTTCAATCAAAGTTTTTACAGACACTCCATTTTCAAGAGCATATTCACCGGGTCTTTGAACCGCACCTGTTATTTGCACTCGATTGACGAATCGGTCTAAAGCCTCCCCAATCAGAATTTCATCACCGTCTTTTGGAGTGAAATTTTTAAAATCTGTCTGAGCAACATCTATTACTCTCCGCTCATTGTTATCTATTCTCCTGACTGTAAGCCGATCTTTATACGCTTCACTGGTAAAACCACCCGTATAGATATATAAATCTGAAAGGGTTTCCTCCGGTTTCACTTCAAAAAAACCTTCTCGCCTTACCGGTCCGATAATTTCCACCCGAGCCTGAACTGGGGGAACTATTACCACATCATTGTCTTGCAGGGTAATATTGGCTTTAGAATCTCCTTTGGACAAAAACTCATAAATATCAACTGTAGTTACCAATCGACTATCTCTGTAAACCTGAATATTTCGAAAAGTTCCATTTTCATTCGGACCTCCTGCTGCAAATAAGCCATTGAAAACTGAAGCGAAAGAAGGTAAAGTATAGGTGCCTGGTTTAGAAAGCTCACCAACCATTGAAACTTTAATGGATCTGATATTCCCCAATCGTACCTGAAGAAAGGTACTAGGATTTGATCCCAATAAACCGGAATAAATCCTTCCAAGGGATGTTTTCAGCCTTGCTGTGGCAGCTTCAATTGATGATCCTCCTACCTGAATAGGTCCAAGGTTTGGAATGAGGATTCGGCCCTCTGACGAAACCGTCACATCGAATGATTCCTGGGAGGTTCCATAGACATCAATCAGCAATTGGTCTCCTCCTCCGATAATATAGCCGCTGGGAGTGGGTAGATTTAAGCTTGGAGTGAAATTAAGATTTCTGTTATGAAAAAGTTTGTAACCAAAAATCTTCTTTTGAAATGGAGTTAAGTCATAGTAGGGATCTGACTTACGGATGGAGTCAAATAAATAATCCGAACCACTTTCTTCCAATTCTCTGAGTTCATTTCCACCCATTCCTCCGGATTTTGAATTGACTGTTTTTTGCAAATCCATGATTCGCATTCTTAGCTTGTTTGCCTCAATTGGCGAAAGTCCCTGTTCTCTTGCCATTGCCTCCATTTGGGAGGAAGTGAGACCACTGGACTCTGCTCGTTTGATCAGCTGCTCAATCTGGGCATCCGAGAGATTATCCACTTTGAGGTTTTTCAGATCGCTTAGGTTCTGTGCCAGCACAGAACTAATAAACAGTAAGAAAACAACTGACAGATAAGCTGCCTTTGTTATAAAATGAGTAAGAAATTGTTTCACTTTTTTCCCGGGAAAATTTTCCGCTTGCATTATTAAACTATGAAAGTTGCATTTTTTACTGAAATTCTCCGCCTCAAATACAGCTTCGCCCTTTCAGTCACAATACTTGTGCCTAGCATACCAATAAACTTTTGATCTTAAAAAATCAAATACCGGCTTGGCGGTCAAAAAGGATCAACCCACCGGATGAAAATCGTCCGGATGCCAGGGTAAATATCACTTTTCGGTCAATTAATTGTTCCAATCGCTGGGTGAGGTGATTGAAATAGTCATCATTGAGGCTATCTCCTGTCACCAGTACGTCAATTGTCCCTGTATCGCTACCCCTGGCAATGTCTCCAATCAGAACTACCTGATCCACATCACCCATTCTTTCCAAAATCTGCTCCAAAAGCATATCCAAACCGAGGTACTTTCGGATTATGTCCCGGATATTGGTATAAAAGGGATGGCGTGTATTTGCTTGGTATTCGATTTTGTTCTTATCAGAATGTTTTACCAATATCCCCGCATGGGTGAGGTTGTTTAGTTCTTTGCGTATCGCATTTGTAGATTCACCGAATTCCTCTGCTAATCCTCTTAAGTGACTATGATTTTGGGAATTGACAAAAAATTTGATCAAAAGCCGTAACCGGGTCTTTGAAGTGATGAGGGATTCGAGCATAAAAAATGCGATATATAATGAGTAACAAAGGTACTCATTTCAATTAACTGAAAAAATAAAAATCCTTTTTTGGCAAAAATTGAGGATTCTTTTAAGCTATACTTCGGCTACCCTTTATACACATTTTCGGGAGTCTTTTGAAGCATATTCCGAAACAAAACACCAGTGTATCCGCTAAATGCCCCAAGTAAAAATCCAACAATTCCCGTTATTGCTACCAAAGTCATACCCGGACCAAGTCCCATCAATTCCCCCATTCGGTCAGGAAGGGAACTTGAGGATTTGATTCCCAAATAAATACTCTGACCAAGCCAGGTCAATCCCATTCCCAGTCCACCTCCCATAAAACCACCGATACCATTGGGATAAATCAAGGCGCTGACAATACCTATTCCGATCATTACAATCCAAAAAGGAGCTACTGAATTAAGAAAAACGACGAGAATTGCTGTTAGAATGGTAAGAAAGATGAATCTCATGGTTTTCTTATTTTAAAGTGGTTTTAAAAAGTACATTTTCTGCATTTTCAGGAGATCTCAGATTGAAATTCAGGTACTCTCCATTTGCCCAAATAGGAATAAAATTATCATAAAACCTGCTACCTGGATTTCCGGATTGCCCACCGGGATACACTCCAAATGCCTGAATTTCAGAACCTAACTCTACCACCATTCTCCAACTTGCGCCATGTCTGCTCCCTGTAGCATTCAGCATTCCGGATCCGCCACCGGTATACACGTTGGGTGCGGAAAATGATTTGAAATTTGGAACCAAGTGCTGAATTGTGGTTTTTTTGAAATTTGCCCAGGAATAATCTCCTTCATCGGATTCCCATTTGGCCATAGCGACCAGCAAAGAATCAAATCCTGCCCGGACATGATATTCTGCAGTCTCAATTCCTTCAATTGATTTTACATCAAAAATAGAATCAGACGGATATTTGGCCAATAATTCAACAGTTTGGTAACTATTGGGACGAACCAGGGGCACCTCATTTGACAGGAGTTCCCTCCAGACACTTTCCATGGTTTCAGATGCCCAAATGGAATAAAGGGTTTGTCCTTTTTGATTGGGATCTGCAAAAAAATCCCAGTTCTTGAGTTCCTGCAGGTATTTTTCTGCCTCAGGAGAGTCTGCTTTATAAGTCCCGAGAATTTGAACTAAGACAGGAAGTGCCTCTGCCGCCTGCAGATTATAATCATCAAATTGAAGCGCCTTCATGTCCTCCACAGTGATCTGATCCATTTCCCTTAACCGACGGTTTAATCGTCGATTTCGATAATGCTCGTAGGTATTATCGAACACATAATAAGGATAAGTGGAATCTGTCGGGTGTTGATTGGCCGAGGAAACGAAACCGCGCTCAGGATTCAGGGTCTTGGCGTTGTGTTCATTTGGAATAAATCCCTGCCACTCCATCCGTGGATCAGCACCATCCATTAAGAACTTACCCTGACCAGTCCATTTTAATGGAAATTTTCCCTGAATTCTCATTGCTATATCACCTGATTTGGAAGCGAAAACAAAGTTTTGCGCAGGTGCAGAATAATAGTTCAAAGCAGCGTTGTAATCCCCATGATTACGGGCCTTGTTCATCAGCAAAAAGGTCTTTTGTTCATTTGATCCAATATGGACAGTCCATTTTAAGGCAAAATTCACGTCCTGTCGATCGCTTTTGAAAGATTGATCATAGACCACCGGACCGTAATGGGTATAAACTACCGTATCCAAAAAGGCCTCCTGCCCTTTTACTTTAATTTCCTCGATTCGAAAATCCGACTGCCTCCATTCATTTCCATATTTGTAAGCTTTACGACTGTCATCCTGAAAGGTGATTTTATACCAATCCCTGGCATCCTTGGTTGCATTGGTCACTCCCCAGGCTATGTCTTCGTTAAATCCCGAAATAACACCCAAAGCTCCGGGGAGAGTAGCTCCTTTAACAGTATGTGTCGGAGTGCTCAATTGCATGGAATACCAAAGGGAAGGTAAGTTTAGGCTCAAGTGAGGGTCATTGGCCAAAATCGGGTTTCCATTTTTGGTCTTTTTAGCGGCTACAGCCCAATTGTTTGAACCCGTCCCTTCGACAGGTTGATTGAGTGGATCGAGAATTAAAGTTTCATTGGGATAAAGAGTGCTGTCTGGCTTGGTAACAGGAATCGGCTCAAAATCCCAAATCCGCTCAGATTCAATTACGGGATCATTTTCTGTTGGAAATTCAGGAAAAAGTCTATTCAATTTAGCCTCGCCAAGGATTTTTCTAAGGTTGGTAAACTCAAGATCTCTATCTCCGACTAACATATCTGACATATACTTTAATAGCAAAGCAGACTTAAAAGCTGACCAGGGTTCCGGTCTATAATTCAGAATTTTGTACTCTACTGGTAGCCTCGCATCCGTCAATTGGGCGATATATTGATTGACTCCGTCTGCAAAAGCCTCCATCAGTGCAAGAGTTTCCGGGTCATTTTCCTCTATGTATTTCAAACCCAGTTCAGCTCCGAATACCAATCCTTTTCGTCTGGTCATCCGATCCAATTCGATCGCTACCGGTCCGACAATCTCCGAGATCCTTCCAGCGGCAGCCATCGTTTGAAATTCCATTTGCCAAAGCCGGTGCTGCGCCGTCACATATCCTTGAGCGCGATAGAGATCCGCCTCATTTTGAGCAAAAATGTGGGGAATCAGATTTTGATCATAAACCACCTCCACCGGTGCAGAGAGGTTTTCAAGATCAATTTCATCCACTGCTAATTGGTCCTCACTCAGGGTGTTTTGCCAAAAACCATGATTTGGGTCTAAGAGTGGGGCTATTGGCGGGATCTGACCAAGCGGAATTGAAACCAAAACAGCTAAAGCTACAGTGATGGCCAAAACCAAAAAGAATGAAAAGTACTTCATGGGTAGTTGGACTTAGTTAGGTTGGGGTTTATAAGATCGAAAATTCCAATTTGAGGTGTTTTCCCAGATGAAATCTGTGCAGAAGCTAAAAAAATCCCCGGCCGCCTGACCAGGGATTTCTTGATGAAAGGATTATTGGATCGTTACCGGTAGTTTCAGTTTTTCCCAACGGATAACCAAACCGGGAGATTCTACATCAATTGAAAGCTTTTCGGATGAATTAGCCTCCCAAGTGGGTGTGGCTTCTACCCGCAGCACATCATTTTTTTCATCGTATTGGAAATGTCCGTGTTCAAGTTCCCAATCCGAGTTGAAAATTACAGTCCAAGGACCAGACTCCTTAGGAATGGTGAAAAGGGAATACTTTCCTGCCGCCAATGATTTTCCTTCAACCAAAATATCCTGGGGAATATCGATATAGGTTGCTTCATTTGCGCCCGTTCTCCAAACCACGTTGTAGGGAACCAAATCACCCCAGATTGTTCTGCCTTTCACCGATGGAGATCCGTAGTGAACCTTGATGGTTTTACCCGAAATTTGTCCTTCTTTCATTTCCAGAGGACTGGGTCTATTTTCAGTTTCAGCCGCATCTGTGGTGGAAGATTCTTCAGCAGTTGTGTCTTCTGAAGTTTCAGTTGTTTTAGGCTGGCATGCCAAAATAGATGCGCAAGTCAAGACGATCAACCAAATATTGGACAGCTTTTTCATAGGATAATAATTTGTTTTTTTTAGGCCATATGGAATCTCACCTGGGGCAATACTATTAGCGCTTTGTGACTCTTGAGTCATGCTCGATTTCATGTAGGATAGATGATATGTTTGTGGGGTAATTACGTAAAATTAAATTAAATCACGTTATTCCAAACAACCGGGGGAAATTGAACGGCACTTTCCGAAAGCTTTTCCGTAAACATTTCAAATTCTTTAATCAACCAATAAATTGGACCTTTATACAAAAGGAATAGAATCATGGAAAATTTAAATCGAAAATTTACATTTTTGAATTCGGGTTCTTTCCTTTTGCTCTCAACCCAGCCTCAATGAAATTCATCACTGTACCGGTATTTTTGGTATCCCTGATACTTTATTCTACTGTTTTCATTTCACCGGAAGTATTTCGATTCGTCGGACTGTTGCCTTTTTTAATTCCCATCAGCCTAATAGTCAACGGTTTCCTATTTGCCATGTTGGCACTGGCATGGAGACGTCTAGCATTTTTCCCCTTGGCGGCATTGCTTATTGGCTATAAATTTATCCTGATCACAATTCAAATTCACCCCAAAACGGAGGATGCGGAGGGGCTGAAAATTTTGACCTATAATACCCACAGCTTTTTTTACAGAAAAGAAAAGTCAGATGCCCTTGACCCAAATGTGTTCACTTGGCTAGCCGAGCATCCTGCCGACATTAAGGTTTTTCAGGAATTTTATCAGGACAACACCTCTTCGACGCGTAATGCAATCAAATTTCTTAGAAATGAAGGGGAATATGAATATGTATTTCACGTGGTGGATGGCAATCCGCAGAAAAGAGCCCAGGGAATGGCGATTTTTTCCCGATACCCAATTGTCAATGATGGGGTTATTTTCGACAATCAGGTGACCAATGGAGCCATTTTCGCAGATATTCAGGTTGGAGATGATACCCTTAGAATCTATAATACCCACTTAGAATCAATGGCTATAGAAACTGGTGCGCTCAACGACTACGACAAAGCCAAACAGGTGTATAGACAAACCTTGGGAAAGCTGCACAGAGGAAGTCTGGCCCGTGCTCAGCAACTCGCAATCCTCTATGAACATCTCAGCAATAGCCCCCATCCTGTAATATTAGTGGGCGACTTGAATGAAGTCCCCTATTCGTATGTCTACTTTAAGCTAAGTGAAAAGCTCGACAATGCTTTTGAAAAAGCGGGAAGAGGGTTTGAATTCACCTATAACCGGATTTTATTCTTTTTGAGAATAGACCACATTTTTGCAGATCCCAGCTTAAAACCCGTTCATTTCAATACCCATCGGGAGGTGGATTATTCGGATCATTACCCTGTCACGGCAACTTTTACCTGGGAAGGATTCAAGCCTTAATCCGACTTGAAGGTTTGCTTTCCCAGATTTTCTTCAAAGGAAAAAGAAGAATCGGTAAAAGGAATAGATCAGCCAAAAGCGCAAAAATTAGCGTAAAACTGATCAGCAATCCGGTAAAATGGGTCACTCCAAATTTGCTAAAACTCAACAGACCAAAACCTGCAATTAAAATTACGGATGTCAGGATGATTGCCCTGCCTGCTTCCATAAAAGTTCTTTTAATGGCGTATAGGAAGCTCTTCCCAGCAGCCAACTCAGTTTTCAATTTGGACATGAAGTGAATCGTGTCATCGACAGCGATTCCAAATGCGATGGTAAAAAGGATCGAAGTTGTCAGCTTAAACTCGATTCCGAGCAAGAACATCAGGCCGAGCATCCAAACCAGGGGAATGATATTCGGGATCAGCAAAATGAGAGAGAGTCTCAAGGATTTAAACATAAACCCTCCGATCAGCCCAACCACCAAAAATGCGACAGACAGCCCTTGAAGCATTTGTTTAGTCACTGACTCATGACCCCGATCGATGAGATAGGCTGTTCCAGTCCATCGGACTTTTAGCAGATTGGGATTGATTTCTTTTTGTACAAATTCCAGGATTTCAGCCCGCTTTTTAGCCATTTCAAAACTTCCCAAATCTGGCACTCTCGAGCTTATTCTTCCGGACTTTTGGTCAGTACTGATCACTTTAGGCCCATCCGAATT
>DATIAI010000722.1:0-2778 GCA_035458065.1 Algoriphagus sp.
TTAGCAACTGGAGGGCCATTCCAAATCCGCTGCTGCATCCCTGCTTTCAAGCATTCCTTTTCAAATGTTCGGCAGAGCCTTTTATGACTTTCCGAAAAAGGAAAAGTCCATTCCGAATACATTTCAGAGCGAAAAGTAGCCAAACGGTAGCGGTTGAAATGCAGCTCATCGTCCCAGGTTATGAGATGTCTCCCGATTTTAAAGTCGAATTTGAGTTTTTCGAGCAAAGGAAAACTTCCCTTTCCCCCCAATTCCTCAAAAATCTCCTTTATCCAAGTTTTGCCCTTTGAGTCGAGGAATTTCGGGTTCACATCAAGTTCAATTTGCCAATCGTATTCAGCCCCGCCTTCTTTCAAAATCAAGTCGAGTTGCCGGGTCATCAGATGTTCCATTACTTAATTGTTTTCCCGGAGAATTTCCCAGGTATGATCAGCAAGAAGCTTCACTTCCGCCACAAAAATTGCCCAATCTTTTTTCCTGCCCCATTCTTCCGGAGCTATCATGCTCATTAAATCTGATCCGTCAGCTTTTTGATATAAAAAATAGACATGATTGATAAGTGGTTCGAAGGCAATGGCCGCTTGATAGATTCTTTGTGAGACTTCTACTCTGGATTGGATTTTCTTGGCTTGGTCTGCCAAAAGTCGCATTTGCTCATAGATTTGCGCCATTTGCATATCGGTCTGACTATGCATGGCTGCAACGGCCCGACCAGTGATTTTTCCTTTGTCCTCAGGCTTGATGATTGCACTCCCGGCATGGTGTGCATAGGGCAGGATCCCCGGAGTCTCGGTGGTCTTTTCCTTCATCCGCTCGAGATCAAGCTTGTCTACATCTATCTTTTTACCCGTCATTTTTTTTCTTGTTCAGCTTCAGTGGAGATCCTCTCTTTCAGATTGCCTTTGGAACCGGGAAAGGTCGTCCTCCTGGAAATATCATAACCAATCCAAAGCATGATCAGCATGAAAATCACAAAAAGGGCAAGGAAAATTTTCTTATTCTTACTCATGTTTTTCTAAAGACTCTCCAACCGAAGACAAAATTTCGATCCGAGTTGTTTTGACAAGCCCAAAATTAAAACTCATGCTTAGGAAATAAGTCTTTTTGAAAATTGTTTTTTATTTTAACATTTTAGAACCAAAACAGGATTTTTATCAGTTCACATCCTTTTTTCCCCGAATATGTACCAACTCATCAGTGAGCAGTCCATTTATCAGTACTTTGGAGATGATGATCCGGATATGATCCGAGAAATGATCCAAATAATCCTTGATACCAATATCAAGGATTTAAAGGAATTGGGCTCATTCTATGAAGGAGGGGATTTTGCAACCATCAAAAGACGCTGCCACAAAGCCAAGCCCAGTTTGAGTTATATCGGAGCGATAAAAACCAGAAAGATCCTTGAGGAAATTGAGGCAAATCTGGAATACTCCGCTTCTCTCAATGATTCACTTCAGGTGCAAATCAGGCTCATCGAAACCGAATTGACCGAGTTCATTTCGGCAATCAACTGAAAATTTAAACCTTCTATCCTTTCCCATGCAGAGAAAACTACTTCTCCTGCCTGTATTGCTTTTCCTTTTTGGAGAAACTACGGCACAATCCACCCTTACTGTCGATTACATCATGCGGGATCCCAAATGGTTGGGAACCTTTCCTTCTGCTCCCTATTGGAGTGAAGACAGCAAACAGATTTTTTTCAAATACAATCTGGAAAAAGATCCGGTGGATTCCCTCTACAAAATTCAACTGGACAATCCTGCACAGGTATCCAAAGTGCATTGGACGGAGGAAAAATCGTTGTCAAAACCCCTTTCGACTTTCAACTCAGATCAAACCCTTAGGATCTACCGAAAGGACAACTCAATTATTCTGGAAGAGCAAAAAAAGAAAACCACAACCACGCTTCTGGAATGGCATGAGCCTGTGACAAATCTTAAGTTTCTGGCCAATGACAGCCGGATTTCTTTCAATTCAGACGGAAACATTTATGTCTATGATCGGAACACAAAAAGTGTAACCAAGGTTACAAGCATTTCGAACGGTTCAAAGCCTGCCAATGGGAGCAATTCGGCTGAGCCAAAATCAGGGTTTGTCGAAGCAGAAAACCTTGCTTTGCTTGGTGTAGTTCGCGAGAGAAAAGAAGCTCAAGAAAAATCAAAAGCATATCGGGAAGCGATACGGGAAAACGGGGGTGAATTTATCTATTACACCCAAGGGAAAAATTTGTCGAACCTTCAGCTTTCACCGGGTGAAAAATTTGCCACGTTTTCAGTTTTTACCCCCGCGACGAATAAAAATACAGCTGTACCCAATTATGTGGATGCTTCCGGATACACAGAGGATCTAAATTCCAGACCAAAAGTGGGTTCAAGTCCATCGAAGGTTGAGATCGGAATTTATGATCTCACTCGAGACACTGTCTATTTTGTATCCACTGCAAATCTGCCGGGAATCAAGGATTTGCCGGACTTTGTGAAAGATTACCCAGACAAAACTTGGGAAGAAAAAGAACGGGTTGTGACTCTTTCTTCACCCACCTTTTCCCCCAATGGAAAGCGTGCCATTCTCCAAGTCAGAGCTTTTGACAACAAAGACCGCTGGATCACAGAGCTGAACCTTGAAACCGGAGAGCTCAAAACTCTCGATCGCCAGCGGGATGAAGCCTGGGTTGGGGGTCCGGGTGTCGGCGGTGGTTTTGGTGGCGGAGTTTTAGGTTGGTTGCCAGACAATCAGCACATTTACTTCCAATCTGAGGAAACCGGCTATTCTCAT
>DATIAI010000723.1:0-3387 GCA_035458065.1 Algoriphagus sp.
TAAAATTCTATCGGGCTGAATTTGTTTCTATTTACTTATTTCCCGACACTCATTGTTTTATTCTTATGAGTAACGGCAGTCCCTAATTGATTTAAGACCTATTCGTACTTAATTAGTTTAGCCGTAATTGTCTTTTTCTTCAAATCCACAGTAGAGCTGTTGGTAGATGCTGTGGTTTTGTTATTCTTTTTTTCATTTACAGTAGCACCTCCTGAGGTAGAGGAGCCATAAACCTCTTCTTCAAGAACAAAAATAATTCCGTCAGCTCCTTTTTTCCTGGCTAAATCGACTAATTTGTCTTGACACTTTTCCAAGGAACGAAAGCCTTGATCGAGTTCAGCTGTCCCCATGACAGTAAAACTTTTTTTCACATCTAAATCATCGAAATACTGATCAATGACTTGTGTCTCCGGATAGCTCTTGCCGAAATACTTTTGAGAATAGGAAGAGTTGCAGTAAAGAATTCCCAGCAGTAGAAATAATACTAACTTTTTCATAAATATATATTGGTTTAGATTTATGTAAAGATAAAATCGCCAGAGGTAGGAGGTTTTAAGTATGTGGGTGAAGTGATAAAAATGGAAGATGAAATGTCAAAAAGTAGAGATCAAGTGGAGTTGTATTTTTAGTAATCCAGCCATTCCTTAAAGGAAGTAGCCTTTAATCGGCTTATAATAATCCCATCTTTAAGCTGTTTTAATTCTACTTTCAATTTTGAATTAAAATGATTGTGGACTTGGCTTATTGAATTTATACTGACTAAGTATTGTCTATTTGCTCTAAAGAAAATCTTTTGATCAAGTTGTTCTTCCAAAGATTCCAACGTATGGTCAATCAGATTTTTTTCACCATCAAATGAAATAGCATAGGTAGTTCCGAATTCTGAAAAAAAGTAAGAGATTGAATCCACATTTACTTGTTTAAATCCATCTTTGTAGGAAACCAAGAACCTGGTTCGGAATTCTTTTTTGTCAATTAGGCTCAATAATTTCTTAAAGGCTAGGTTATTATCATTAATTGAACTTTCTAATCCTTCAAATTTTTTAACGGCATATTCCAATTCATCTTTTTGGACAGGCTTCAAAAGATAATCTATGCTGTTAAATTTAAAAGCCTTTATGGCGAACTCATCGTAAGCAGTTGTGAAAATAACGGGACATGTTAATTCAACTTGATTAAATATCTCAAAACTAACACCGTCTGAAAGTTGAATATCCATAAAAAGTAAGTCAGGATGATCATGACTTGTAAGCCAATCCACAGATTTACTTATACTTCCTAATATTTCAATGATTTGATAATTACTCCTAAGATTAAGAATCATTCGTTTCAAACGATCTGAATTCGCCTCTTCATCTTCAATGATGACAATCTTTTTGACTGAGTTCATTTTAACAAAGGGATTTTAACGATAAATTTATTGTCCACTTCCTCAATTACAGGTATCCTATTAGATAATAATCTATATCTATTTATTATGTTTTCCAACCCAATCCCAGAAGATATGGGCTTCTTAAGTAAGGGTTTAATGGTATTTTCTATAATAATTTCGTCGATTTGATTGAAATAAATTTTAATTTGAAGAGGACTGTCCTTATCAATTCTGTTGTGTTTTATGGCATTTTCGACAAGTAGTTGTAAGGTAATCGGTGGCAGTTGCAAATACAGTTGCACTTCAGAAATCTGAATATCAAATTCAACACCATTCCCCATTCTGTTTTTTAAAAGAAATAGATATGCATCCAAAAATTTCATTTCAGCTCCTAATGTGATAAGCTGTCTTTTGGCGTTGATCAATAAGTACCGATAAACTTTTGAAAAATTTTCACTGTATTCATATCCTAATTGTTGATCCTTTAGAATGAGTTCAGAAAGAACACTTAGATTATTAAATACGAAATGTGAATCAAGCTGCAAACGCAAAGCTTTTAATTCCGTTTCAGCTATTAAATGTTTAGCTTCAGCTGCTTGTGTTTTGTATTCTGCCGCAGCTATGATTTGTTCCCTCCAATTTGAAGATAAAAACGAAACAGTATTTAGCATCCCTACAATGAATGATAATAATACCATAGAAAAAACTATATTAACAAGATCCTTTTCTTCTGAATTTTGTGCTTCAAAGTGGATATCGAAAATATCCATGATTGCAATAGTAAATATGGAGTAAACGAAAAGAAGGATAAGTAAAAAGACAATTTGAATCACTGTTTGTAAAATCCATCTTCTTACTATATGGTAGTTCCAGGGGATCAAACTGTTCAGTTTTCTATCTATAAAAAGATACAACTCAACAATTAGAACTGATAAAATTAAAGTACTGATTATGTCAAAAACGATATAAAGTGTAGACAGTTGCAGGTAATTTTTCCAACCTAAGTCTGGGTAGCTGCTGTAGCTAATTAAATATATACCAAAAAATGTAAGCAGGATTAACCCTGTTTTTCTTGCCCTTACTTTAACAATCTCTTTCGAAAAAATATGCATTGGTTTTAGTATAGCTAACCGAGAAATTTTTCAATCCCAACTATCATAGTCCATGATTTATTAGGGTCATTTTCCATTACGCTTTTTTAATATCCCAATAATTTTAAAACGTGAAGAAATGATTTTGGGAAGTCTTTGCAGAATTGGATTAAGGTTATTAGTCTGCTCATTTTTTTCCCGGAATGATTTACAGGGTGTTGATGCCTTCCGCATTAAAATGGCACCCTTCTTTGAGGCCGAAAAAAGCCCACACATTTTTTTAACGGGACAGGTTCTAAAATAATTTCACTTAGTCTCGAATATTTTAGCCAACAAGGATTCGGTAGCGAACCCTTGTTGATTAAAATTTGATAGCCTTAGAATCTCAAGCCGGCTGAAAGTTGAAATACTCGATTCGTTACATCAGCATTTGGTTTGATCTCATTGAGCCCGAGATTGTACCTCCCCTGAACGAATATGGGACCTAATACACGAAGTGTTACCCCACCAGCAATCGAAAAGTCATATGAACTTGATTTTCCCAGATTTACATTTTCTTTCTCATTCAATAAGAAAGAGACCTGAGGACCTAAGTCAATTGACAACCTGTCTGGGATCAGGTAAACTTTTGTAAGCAGGGGAATGGAGATGTAGCCAAGCTTATTGCTGAATTCATCAACAGCGCCTGAAAGTGATACTTTAGCACCTACAGTGGAGTATAAGATTTCAGGCTGGATGGAAACTCTTTCCGACAGGCCTAGGTCCATAAATACCCCAGCATGGAAATTTGTGATACTTTCCGATTTCAAATTTGCATTACTCCCTTGAAAATTTGAGAAATTCGCGCCTCCCTTTATACCAAAATTCAAACTTTGAGCAGAAGTCTCCGCAAGGCAGGCCAGAAATAAGAACAAGGACAGATAG
>DATIAI010000724.1:0-8605 GCA_035458065.1 Algoriphagus sp.
CCTTTGCCAAAGCTGCCAGCCCCAGCCGTAGACCCACAGCCAGATTGTCTGATACTAGAATTTGAGGTTCCAGATTTACTAATGCGCCGATTCCTCCGTCCTTTGGAATAGCTGCCCCCAGGTCCATCTGAAATCTAAATCCTCCCGCACGCTGTGCATTGGCAGTTTGTACTATCAATAAGATCAACAATATTCCGAAAAGTTTTTTCATTGGGTGAATTGAGTTTTTAGGATTTTCCCCAATAATCTATAAAGTTTCCAAGGAATCAAAACCCAGAGCTTGCAAGGCGGTTACTTGTTAAATAGCAGAGGCAGAATATCCAATAGCCCTTAACCTTCAATTATGGATTATTTTCCGCTTTATTCCTTATTACTTTGGAGTAAGCGGATATTATGCTGAAAATCGTAAAATGAATTTTTGATGCTCACAGTAACAAACCTGATTAAAAAGTACGGAAAGCAAAATGCCGTGGATGACATTACTTTTCATCTTGACGGTGGAGAGGTGGTAGGTTTGCTCGGGCCAAATGGTGCCGGCAAAAGCACCACCATGAAGTGTATCGTGGGGCTGCTTCGCAAAACTTCCGGGGAAATTACCATTGGAGGTTATGACCATTTGAGCGTTGAGGCCAAGCGCTTTTTCAGTTACATCCCGGAGACGCCTTACGTGTATGACCTGCTCACGGTGAAAGAGCATATGCAGTTTATTGCTCAGGCTTATGGGGTGAAGGACTGGCAAGGTCGGGCCACCGAGCTTTTGGAACTATATGAGTTGGATGACAAAATAAATAAACTGGGAAGGGACCTTTCTAAAGGCATGCGCCAAAAAGTATCCATTTGTTGTGCGCTTTTGCCTGACCCTCAGTTGCTTTTCTTTGATGAGCCGATGATCGGTTTGGATCCGAAAGCCATCAAAAACACCAAGAAGATTTTTAAAAGTCTCAAAGAAGCAGGCAAGACTATTTTAGTCAGTACTCACCTCATCGATAGCGTAGAGACCATCGCGGACAGGATTATGATATTAAAAGATGGTAGAATCATCGGCAATGATACGATTACCAATCTGAAGCAACAGGCTGAGCAAAGTGAGGGCTCTTCTCTTGAGGACCTGTTCCTAGAAATGACAAAAGATGCTTGAGATAAAACTTCTGCTCAGGAAGGACTTTTGGATCCTGATCAACAACATCAAACTTATCCTTAGGAATCCACTGAGGCTATTGCCTTATGTGATTTTATTGGGGTATTTCACATTTGTCTATTCTCAAAGATCTACTGGGGGAAATGATGAAAACCTTAACGAGCTTCAGAATCTAGACATCAACGGTCTACCGCAAACGGATTTTGCGATGCAAAATGTGGTGGGAGGCTTCACCCTGATTGCTTTGGCATTTTTGGTTTACCAGCTGATTCGGGCCACCAAAAACAATGTCACTTTTTTCAAAATGGCAGATGTCAATTTGCTTTTCACTGCCCCAGTAAAGCCTGAAAATTTGCTCTTGTACTACATGGGCAGGTCTATTCTTCCCTCTTTGGGTGGAGCGATTCTATTTGTGATTTATGGAGGAAGTCAGTTGGCCAACAAGTTTGAGCTCACCTTTGCAAATGCAGCCTTTCTTGTTTTGGGTTTTGCGCTTTTCTTCTTCATGATTTTTCCTATCCGATTTTTGATTTACACCCTTCATACCAAGTATGGGGTAATGGAATATATCCGGGGTGGAGTGATCACCCTGGGGATTGGGCTTGCTTTGATGATCCTGATTCCGGGATTTCTTGCCGAAAAATTCTGGCAAGGAATGTTTTCATGGATTTCATCACCCTGGTTTGATTTATTTCCCCTGGTGGGCTGGAGTAGGGGGATTATGGGTTATTCCTCCCACGGGAATATCATCCTTTCCCTGGGATACATCGGTTTGTATGGGCTCGCCTACTTTTCGGTGGTCAAGCTGGTCATTCGTTTTGCGGGATATTACTACGAAGATGTGCTGGAAGCGACCAAAACCAACGAGGATAAGCTGGACAAGGCCCGTGGAAAGCAGGAAGTGGACGAGGGAAGCTATAGCCTGAATGCAAAAAAACAATTGGCCTTGCCGGATTTCGGAGCCGGAGCAAAGGCCTTTTATTGGAGAAATTACGTTCACAGCAGCCGTCAGGATTTTCATCCGCTATTTGGGATTTATACAATGGCCTTGGCTGGAATTGGAATCATCATGGCGGGGCTTTCAAATTTTGACTGGTTCTCGCACAAGGTGTTGTATTTCTACCTTTTGTTTCTCCTGTTTTTCTACTTCATGGCAGGAATCGGAAGAGCAAGTATCGGTGATTTGAAAAAGCCTTTTTTCATCCTTATTCCTGCAAGCTGGGCTTCCAAATTCTGGAACATGATCAAGCTGGATGTGATCCAAACTCTTCTTTTTGCCGCGGTTTTAGTCATTCCTGCCGTGTTTTTGGCACATGTAAGTTTGGGACTTGTTCCCTTGTTTTTGGTCGGAATCGTGGTTTGTTACCTAATCGGATTTTCGATCAATCTCATTCCACAGGTGGCATTGGATGAGGGTTGGGATCGAAAGCTTATCAAACCTTTCATGATTGGGGGAATTTTCATTTTTGGGATAATTCCGACTGTAATCCTCAGTGTAATTGTTTTTGTTGCCACTAAACAGTTTGTCTGGACTTTGTTCACCGGTGTCTTAGGGCTGTCTTTCGTTGCGGCGATTTTGTTGCATGTGACGCTGGATGTGCTGAAGCGGATTGAGTTTAAGGAAATGTAAAGCAGTGATCAGTGTTCAGTCATCAGTCACAGTGATCAGTCTCAGTGGGCAGAAATTAAAGTGTGAAAGCAGAAGTTAGAAAGCTGAAAGGGAAGTCAGCCGCAGCGAGAAGTATTCAGTACCAGCCATCAGTTTTAGAAAAAAAAGGTTTAGTTGGAGGATTTCATCTGTGAAGATCTGTGCTATCTGTGAGACAACCAGAATCTTCCAACCCTTATGTATTAGAAAACTAAGCTCCTGTCAAGAGAGCAGTTGATTGCGAAATATTATTTGGTTTCTGGAGCTGAGATTCGCTGCTTGCCGGAAAATTCCAGTAATTTTGAATTATCCAAATATAACTGACCATGATCTATAATTCCATCATTGAAACCATCGGCAATACCCCGATGATCCGCCTGAATAAAATCACCAAAGACATCAAAGGAGAAGTCTTGGTGAAAGTGGAATACTTCAATCCCGGTAACTCCATGAAAGACCGGATGGCGATCAAGATGGTGGAGGATGCCGAGAAAGCTGGTCTTTTGAAGCCAGGAGGGACGTTGATTGAGGGGACAAGCGGAAACACCGGAATGGGTTTGGCTTTGGCTGCCGTGGCCAAAGGTTACAAATGCATTTTTACCATGGCTGATAAGCAGTCTAAGGAGAAGATCGACATTCTCAGAGCTGTCGGAGCAGAAGTCGTGGTTTGCCCGACCAATGTGACCCCGGATGATCCCAGATCTTATTACTCCGTCGCCAAAAAACTCAACCGGGATATTCCCAATTCTTTCTATCCAAACCAGTATGACAACCTGTCCAATTCTTTGGCTCACTATGAGACCACCGGACCGGAAATCTGGAATGATACCGATGGCAAAATCACCCATTACGCAGCCGGAGTAGGTACGGGTGGATCGATGTGCGGGACAGCAAAATATCTAAAGGAGCAGAATCCAAATGTAGTTACCGTGGGAATCGACACCTATGGCTCTGTATTTAAAAAATATAAGGAAACAGGAATCTTTGACGAAAAGGAAATTTACCCCTACCTGACCGAAGGAATCGGAGAAGATATTTTGCCTAAAAATGTGGATTTCAGCCTGATCGATCACTTTATCAAAGTAACTGACAAGGATGCTGCAGTAATGACCCGCAGATTGGCGAAGGAAGAAGGGCTATTCGTGGGCTGGTCTTGTGGATCTGCTGTGCATGGGGCGCTGGAATATGCCAAAGAGCACTTGAAAGAAGGGGATCAAATGGTCATCATCCTTCCGGATCACGGCACCCGATATCTGGGTAAAGTCTACAATGACGAGTGGATGAGAAACCATGGTTTTCTGGAAGACAAGACCTACTCAACAGCACGTGACATCATCGCTCAGCGAAATGGTAACTACCACCTGCTTTCGGTGAAAAAGACTGATTCTGTAAAAGAAGCCATTGCCTTGATGAACGGCCGAAGCATTTCCCAGATCCCGGTTTTGGAAGGGGAGGAAGTAGTTGGGAGCTTGACTGATAATAAGCTTTTGTCAAGAATTATTGAAAATCCAGGGCTAAAGGACGGAACTGTTGCTGAGGTGATGGAAGGTTCCATGAAATTTGTCGCTTTGGATTCTACTTTAGATGTGCTTTCTTCAATGGTCGAAAAAGAAAAAGCCGTGCTGGTAAGAGATTCAATGGATAATATCCACATCATCACCAAGCATGATATTTTGGAAGCATTTACCAAGTAAGTTGTTCGAATGACCCAAGCGCAGATTCAGAAGCTATTTCAGCAATATCCCGAATTCAGTATCCAGGAAAGTATAATCAAAGGCTGGGAGTTATTTAAAGCCCAGCCTTTGAATTCCGTCGCCTTTACAATGCTGATTTTTACCATTCAGTTGATTTCGACTTTTTATCTTAAAGATTTCAGTCTTTTGATAAGCATCCTCATTTCTCCACCTTTAAGTGCCGGATTTTTTTTGGTAGCCAACCGGATCAGCCGTGGAGTGGAGGTTCAGTTTTCCAATTTTTTCGAGGGATTTTCTTACTGGGGAATTGTGATCGTTACTTCCTTGGTTTCTGGGATTATCATCTTTTTTGGTATCCTGTTACTGATCCTTCCCGGAATCTACCTGGCTGTGGCTTTTACTTTTGCCATTCCGTTTGCCCTTTTCTCAGGAATGGATTTCTGGACTTCTCTGGAGCTGAGCCTTAAACTAATCACGAAGAACTGGTGGAAATTCTTTGGGTTTGTCATCGTGCTGCTGGTCTTCAATATCTTGGGCTTGTTGTGTTTTTTCGTAGGAATTTTAGTCACATTACCGATTAGCTATTTTGCGATTTATGTTGTTTTTGAAGACTTGACACGGGATGCGCTGGCAGAACCGGAGGTCATTCATGAGCCACAATCATAGCCTCCAGGCGATTCCTGCATTTTTCTGTAAAATCACTGACGGCAGTTTCTGAGGCAGGTGGAGGGTTTATCGGACTTGAAAAATAGACCAACACTTTTCCGGGTGAAAGCAAAATGGAGCCACGCTTCATGATGTGATCTGCACCAATGACAGCCATCGGGAGAATAGGGATTCCTGTTTCGATGGAGAGGCGAAAGGCTCCTTTTTGAAAAGGCAATAACGTTTCATTCGTGTCATTTCGGGTTCCTTCGGGAGCGACTACTACTGAACTCCCCTGATTGAGGAATTTGATGAGCTTTTCTAAGCTGATTCTTCTGGATTCGGGATCACTTCGGTCTACCCAAACAGCAAGTTTTCCGATGACGGTTCCGAAAACGGGGATTCTTGAAAGTTCTTTTTTTCCTATTGCCCGCACTTCCTGTGGGATCACCATGGGAATTACCGGAGCGTCAATAAATGATCGGTGATTGAAAATGTAGATGTAAGGTTTGCTTCGGTCTATGTTTTCCAGACCATGGACTTCATAGCGGACGCCGGAAAGAAAAGACCAAATTCCGGCCCAGAGTCGGATAAAAATGAATGAAATCTTGTCTCCTCTCGGACTGATCAAAAGTGGAATCAAAACAAACAGGGCAAAAATCAGCATCAGAACGATGAACAACAGTCCTGAATAAATGGTGTAAATCCACTGGAAGAACTTGAACATCCGGAATATTCGTTATTTTTGGGCTCGAAAATTATCTTTTAACTCTTTGCTTGCAAAGCCCCAGAGCGATCTGGGGCTTTTATTTTTGTTCAAAGATTATAGAATTTCCCACAGATAACAGCAGCTCACACTGCAGATGATCGCGAATTTTCACTGGATCAATAACTTATCAGACCGTTCTGAATCGGCATTTCTTCTGGTGACAGCAATCCTGTTAAAAAATGGAAAAATGCGAGGTGATTTTGTAACCGTCTAAAAAGCAGGCATTAAGAAATTCGTTTATTAGTTAAAAGGTTGCTGAATACCACCAATGCTACAGCTCCTCCTAAAATCACTATCATACTGATATTTGAATCTAATTCTGGCTGATTTAACCATACTGAGGCAAAGTGCCCGACAATAGTTACCAGACCCATCAAAGTAAAAATTAAGCACGCAACGGTAGGTAAACTGTTGGTTTGCGAATTCTCCCTTTCTCTCTGGGAAAGGTTGCTGTAACCTGCCAAAAGGTTAGGGAAAATTTTTACCAAAATGCCAATTGCCAAAAAGATGATTCCAATTATCAAGAATTTCATAATGCTACGTGTTAAAATTGCAACTACTTGAAATTTAGTAATGTTCTTCATTTATTCAAATTATTCCCTATAAATCAGAATAGCGCCCAGTAACCATATTTTGATGGTTTTGGAAGCTTGATAATCGAATAAGCATTCCTGATTTTATCGACCCTATGCCGATTTTAACTTTTTATTGGTACAATGAAAGGGCTTTACATCCTGGATTCTGTGCCGATCAAGTTGAATTTTTCATCCTTTTTGCCGGAAATAAAAGAAAATCAGTACTTTTGCAGTCCGTTCGGGTGAGCGGCGCGGTTTGAGAGTTCAAAGCGCTGATTTCTAACCACAAAACTTCAGTCCAACGACTCTAAGACTGAGGCTAATCAGAGTCAAATTTTACTATGTCTAGTACAAAAGAATTTAACTGGGAAGCGTTCGACACCAAAGGTTTCGGAGAGGGCTACACCAAAGAGCAAAGAGCTCAGATGGAAGCCATGTACACCGGCACTTTGAACGAAATCACTGAAAAAGAAGTGATCAAAGGTGTGGTAGTAGGAGTAAACGACAAGGATGTTATCATCAACATCGGTTTCAAATCTGACGGTCTTGTGCCTCTTTCTGAATTCCGTGACGTAGCCGGCATCAAGCCAGGCGACGAAGTTGAGGTGTTCATCGAGGAGCAGGAAAATGCTTTGGGTCAGTTGATCCTTTCCCGTAAGAAAGCAAAAATCGTTCGTGCTTGGCAGGATATCGAGAGCGCGCTTGAAAATGACAGCGTGATCGAAGGTCTTGTAAAGAGAAGAACCAAAGGTGGTCTGATCGTGGATATCTACGGTGTAGAGGCTTTCTTGCCAGGTTCTCAGATCGACGTGAAGCCTATCAGAGATTTCGATATCTATGTAGGTAAGAAGATGGAAGTGAAAGTGGTGAAGATCAACCACGCTAACGATAACGTAGTAGTTTCTCACAAAGTCCTCATCGAGAAGGATTTGGAGAAGCAAAAAGCAGAGATCCTCAACAACCTCGAAAAAGGTCAGGTATTGGAAGGTGTGATCAAGAACATGACCAACTTCGGTGTATTCATCGATTTGGGTGGTGTAGATGGTCTACTTCACATCACAGACATTTCTTGGGGTCGTATCAACCATCCGGAAGAAGTATTGCAGCTTGATCAGAAAGTTCAGATTGTTGTTCTCGACTTCGATGACGACAAGAGAAGAATTTCTTTGGGCATGAAGCAGTTGACTTCTCACCCTTGGGATTCCTTGGCTTCTAGCCTTGAAATCGGTTCAAGAGTACAGGGTAAAATTGTAAACGTAGCTGACTACGGTGCATTCCTTGAGCTTGCTCCTGGTGTAGAAGGTTTGATCCACGTATCCGAAATGAGCTGGTCTCAGCACTTGAGAAACCCGGCTGACTTCGTAAAAGTTGGTGACGAAATCGAAGCAGTAGTATTGACTTTGGACAAAGACGACAGAAAAATGTCTTTGGGCATCAAGCAGTTGACTGAAGATCCTTGGACTAAGGGTGATATGTCTACCAAGTACGCTGTAGGTACCAAGCACAAAGGTGTGGTAAGAAATTTGACCAACTTCGGTCTTTTCCTTGAATTGGAAGAGGGTATCGACGGTTTGGTTCACGTATCTGACCTTTCTTGGACTAAGAAAATCAAGCATCCATCTGAGTTTGTAAAAGTTGGTGACGAGCTTGACGTAGCAGTTCTTGAACTGGACGTTGACAACAGAAGACTTGCTTTGGGTCACAAGCAGTTGGAAGAAAACCCTTGGGATACTTTCGAAACTGTATTCCCAGTAGGATCTGTTCATAAGTGTACTGTAAACTCTAAGAACGACAAAGGTGCAGTTCTTGAGCTTCCTTACGGACTTGAAGGATTCGCAACTGTGAAAAACCTGGAGAAAGAAGACGGTACTCAGGTAGAAGTTGGTGATTCTTTGGATTTCAAAGTAACTGAATTCTCTAAAGACGATAAGCGTATCGTTCTTTCTCACACTGCTACCTTCAAGGAAGAAGCAAAAGCTCCTAAGAAAGCTGCCGCTCCTGCAGGTGCTGCTAAGAAGAAAGAAGATTCAGTAGAAATGCCTGCTCAAGCTGAGAAATCAACTTTGGGAGACATCGACGCTCTTGCTGAATTGAAAGAGAAAATGGAAGGAAAGAAGTAAGACGCTAGATTCTAGA
>DATIAI010000725.1:0-3505 GCA_035458065.1 Algoriphagus sp.
GAAATGCAAAAAATGCGGGTTACACTTTATTGCGATATATTAAGGAAATTTAATTTTCAAAAAATATAATCCCCTGAATTTAAATAATTTGAAAACAAAAAACCTGTACGGTTGCGTACAGGTTTTGTCCGTTTGGACACAATACTTTTGACAAAAATCAAAACTCAAAAGGCATAGCCAAAGCCAACTCCGGCATAAAGTGGCCAAAAGCCATTGTTATTGAATATTGGAGTGAGGTTGATTCTCCAGGTGAATCCCCCGTCTACAGGAACTCTCCTGTATCCAAAGTTCATTGTCCCCATCAGACTTGGTGATCCATCCACGGGTAGGATAAACTCATAACTGCTTTCCTCTACCACATAGTCATTGCAAACGTAATTTCCATTCGAGTCGTAATACCAACTGCTGCAATAGGTATTTTCATAACTATCATCATCGAATGCGAAAAAGGTCAAGCCAAATCCCATTTCAAAGTAATGCGGGCCTTTTCCATAAAGCTTGTTGACCATCACCGGCAAGGAAAAGAAAGAGTCATTTTCCGTGGCATACCCTCCCATTCCTACACGCATTCCCCAGGAATCCATCCGCTCTTTATCAAACCGGAAATCATAATTGAAACTATAGGGAAGTCCTGCACCGCCTAATTCCAGAAAAACAGACCTTGTAGGCAATTTTTCCTGCGCTTTGGCCGAAATCGCAGAGATAAACAAAAGGAAGACAATAACTAGTTTTTTCATGTGGCAAATAAAAGCTAATCTTTTAATACTATCTCGTGAAAAGTATGCTGAGCGCTACATTTCTGGATAAGATTTCATTTCAAAAAGTCAACTTTCAAATTGAATTCATAGATTTCTTACTTTTAAGTATGATTTCTATGGATTTTTTGATGAAAAATAAACTGAAAAAAGTCTCCTTGACCTTGGGACTTTGCGTGGTCTACCTTTTTCTAATCTTGGCCTCATCGTGTATCGACAGCGAAGACTCCGGTCAATTGGATGGATGTCCGAATCCTTCTGAGGCTGATGCGATCGGAATCAAACAGGTGTTTTATAGTCCGTACAAAAATCAACAATACTCCACTTCCTCAGATACAGTTTTGCTTTCAGAGTTTGGTTTCAATTTCGAACTCGAAATCCAGGAAAAGGAAAATCCCAATTCCGGTACTCTCCCAGGTCAGGCTTTTGCATTAAGTTGTATCAAAACATTCAACATCAGGAATGTCTCCAGCATCACCGTTTTATTATTGGAGCCTTTTGCCGGCCTTCCCATCGGCACAGACATTTCCTATTTATTGGAAACACCAGAAAAGAAAACCGTCTCTGAATTAAGAAAATTTGAAAATGTATCCGTGTATTTCGGGTCTACTTTAATGATTACACCTCCAAATTATTCGAGATTAAAAACCAGAACCTTCCTATTTTTGAAAAACGGAACACAAAAAGTTTTTGATTCCACCTCACCCTATCTCAAAACCAACTGATTTTTATGCTTCGCAAAATATTCCTGGGATTATTCGCCACTGCCATAGTCTTGGTAATCGTCTATATGCTTGGTCCAAAAATAGAGAGGCAGGAGCTCGTTATCAATTTCCCCGAGGTTCCCACTAGGCTCAATGAGCTATCTGACTATGTCCGAAATCGCGAGGATACTGTCATTGGTCTGAAACCCGGAAATGAAGCTTACATCCAATGGGCAGATAGCAGCAACAAAGCAAAGACTCATTATTCTATTGTTTACATCCATGGCTTTGGGGCCAGTCCGATGGAGGGAGATCCAGTTCACCGGTTTTTGGCGTCACACTTTGGAGCCAACCTTTTTGTTACCCGACTGCCAGAGCATGGGATCAAAAGAGAAAATGGTATGGAATATCTCTCTGCCCAAAAACTTGCGGACGCAGTCGGAGAAGCCTACCAAATAGGAAAAAGTCTGGGTGATTCAGTCATTGTGGTTGGGACTTCAATGGGAGGCGCTTTGACACTTTTGCTCGCCAGCCAACAACCGGAAATCAAAGCCGTGGTGGTCTATTCTCCTGCGATAAGAGATGGGGGACAAAAACTGGAGGCTTTATTCAATCCCTGGATGAAAGTTTTGATGGAAAAAACCGCAATGGAAAATAAAGTCATCCATCAAACCCGGGAAGGTGAAAAGAAAGCATATTGGTCTGAAGACTACCATATCAACGGCTACGTAAGTCTGGCTACGCTTATTTATAGTGAAATGAATGAAGAGACTTTTGCCAAGATCAAGCAACCGCTTTTTTTGGGCTATTATTATAAAAGTGAGGAAGAACAGGATTTTGTGGTATCTGTACCAAAAATGCTTGAAATGTACAGTCAATTGGGAACCCCAGACAATCTGAAGAAGGAAATGGCTTTTCCTAAATCCGGAGATCACGTCATCGCTGCTTCCATTACTTCTCAGGATTGGCAGGGAGTTTTATTCCAGACAATCGATTTTTTGGAAAACGTTGCGAAAGTTCCGGCTAGAGTAGAATTCCAAAATCAAATTAATGAGATGATCGAAGGAAAAGCCGTGATGGAGGGGATTCAATAATTAAGTTTTTAACTTGTTGAAAATGATACAAATATGGACACCATTCCAATTCAAATAAATGATAAACGGCTTATAGGCTTTTGGAAGATTTTGAATACCTCCAAATAATTAAAGGATTAAAAAAAACCAGTTACGAGGAATAAAACCTGTCAGAACGATTTGGTGGGAAGCTTTCCTCTGAGGGGGCTGAAGATATGCAAGAGTTCGTAACACGAGTTGAATGGAATGATAATACTATTGGCTACGATAATATCCAATATTGAAAAAAGAGTAAGGAAATTCAGATTCTGCCTAAAGCCAAATTTTTGTAAACCCCACCTCGACTTCGCTCGGTTACCGATGGAATTTGTTTTAGAGGAGGAAGAGCGAAAAAGAGTCCTTTATTTATATGATTATTCGGTATACAATAAAAATTAAGTGAACCAACATGAGGAACCAATAAGCTGACTTAAGTTTATTGAGCATCCGAATTATTTTTAATGTTTTAGGATAATCTGGATCTTCTTGAATTTTGAAAGGCAAGGTCATCGACGCTAAAAAACTGAAAATCTCATCCTCGGTAGAATTTTCGAAGATTCTTCCCCCTTTGATACTATAGAGTCGAAGGATTAAGAAAAACCGTATTGCAACTACGACAAAAAAAGCACTGAGAGACACAATTGCATAAATAGTTACAATTGAATAAGCCATATCAAAATAAATAGACTTATTAACTTTCTCTTAAAAATTGAAAACTCAAGAAATATCATCAAATGATTGATTTTGGTTTAAAGTTCAACTCTAAATGGCACCATTGGCAGATTCAAATTATTCACCAGATTAACTTCCGGATTGTCTGCCCATGCATAACGAATGCCTATCGGTACCAAACCTTCGGGAAGAGCCAGCCTTACTTGATCCAACCCCGATATTGTACCTTTCGCCACTTCAAATTGCCCCTCGGCATCCTCTA
>DATIAI010000726.1:0-7902 GCA_035458065.1 Algoriphagus sp.
CACCTACGTTACCTGCACCTACTACGGTTACTTTGCTCATGATTTTATGTGTTTATTTAATTATTACTTCGTTAAAAAGCGGCGCTAAGATATTAAACAACAACTAGGAATCGAAGCTGGGTCAAGAATAGTTTGGCCTGAATTCGGGATTTTTGATAAATGAAAAATGGGGCGGATAAGCTGTCTATTCAAACATCTGTCTTAGGCTGAAGAAGCCAAAAGATTCGCGGTAAGAGCGAAAAAGCCGTTGATTGTTGGCATTGTAATATTCAGCCAAGGAGGTCATCATTTTGGCTTTGATCTTGGGATTGCTGTCAAAAATCTCCTGTATGGCGAAATGTGGAATGACGATCAGTTCTGCTTCGTCAGAATTGATGAGAGCGGTGTAGGTCCGTTTTGCATTTTCCAAAAGCGAATTTTCTCCAAAAGCTTCTCCTTTGTTGACCTCAAGGATGGTTTCAAAGTTATCCTTGATATCTATCGTGAGATTTACTTTACCGCTTTTGAGAAGATACAAAGCCTGACTTGGGTCTTTGCTGAAAAAAACCACCTCATCCCGGATGTACTTGCGGTGATGCATGGCAGGGAGGAACCTCGCGAGTTCTTTTTGGCGAAGCCGCTCAAAAAACTTGATCCCCTGCATGAAATCAAACATTCTTAATTGATCCTCATCGTAAGTTTTTGAAAATGGATTGAGCATGGATCAGTCTTTTTTGAAATAAAGAATATTTTGAGTCGCAGGTGTACACTTAGCCCAGTCGGCAATTCTCAGCCCAATTACCCAGGCGATTTCATCACCTGAAACTAAGACTTTTACGCTTTGTTTTTTCGCCAGAGGCATTTTAATATCGATCAAAAAATCCGAGATCTTTTTGGAAGATTTCATACCCAGAGGAACAAATTTGTCTCCCTCTTTCCATGTTCGGATTTCCAACGGAAACTCCAGTCTCGACAAATCCAACTGGGCATGAAATGGATTTTTGTCCAACTGTACCGGATAAATCTGTCGGATCAATTTAAATTTTACCTCGGGAAGAAATAGTTCGTCACTTTTTTCATCCAGATAAACAGGTTTGAAGTTTTCCGGCTCAGGTGCCAGTACTAATTCATGTCGGTCAAAGTGAATTAAATATCCGGGACTTTTGAAGACCGTCCCAGCCTTAGGTTGATTTAAAGTTTCGGCAATGGATTGGGCTTGATCAGAATTGAATCCAAAAGGACGTAGCCAAAAGTAGAGCAAAGTGGCAGCGCCGGGTCGATTTTGAATGGCCGGATATGGGAGAAATTGGAAGGGATGATCCTCTCTTATTTGTTCCTTTTTCCAGTTTTCGAATAATCCGCCAAAAGCTCTTCCAGTATCTTTGAGTCTGCTGAAACTTGTCAGTAGATTTTTTCTGGCATCAGGTTCCAGTCCAAGAATTGCGGGTAGTCCGTTGATTCTGAGATTATTTCGCTTGTATTCGTCTTTTGCATTGGAACTGTCATCTCTCCAGGTCAGGTTGTTTGCGGCCATATAGGCGTGGATTTCAGCCCTTGAAAAAGTTAGAAGCGGTCGGATCAGCCAACCTTTTCGCTCACCCATCCCGTAAATACCCTCGATCCCCGTGCCCCTGAGTAAGTTGAGGAAAATCGTCTCCAACTGATCATCTTCATGATGCGCAAGGATAATTCCCTGAAGATTGCGGGAGTACCTAATTTCTTCGAAATGTCTATAGCGGATTTCCCTTGCCGCCATTTGAATTGAAATTCCTTTGGATTTGGCATAGGATTCAGTTTCTGCCAGAATTAGATGAAATGGTATTTCATTGCTTTCGGCCCAATTTTGGACAAACTCCATGTCACCCTCGCTTTCTTTACGCCGAAGTTGAAAATTGATATGGACGATTTCGAATTGGATTCCGGATTTGACCAAAAGTGAGGCAAGACACATGCTGTCCATCCCTCCACTGCAGGCCAGTAAGTAGGTTGATTTAGGATCGAAAAGTGTTTTTGTTTGGGATTGAAAAGCTTCGAGCATTGGTCAAAAATAGCCTTTTCTTCGGAAATTGTATCAGCAATGAGGCTCTTAGGTAATTTGACCTTCTGACTTAATTATAGCTTGAAATGTAGCTTTCCCCAGCTTTCTTCTAATTTTGCCGACATCTAAGGAATTATGAAAATCCGCTTTCTCTATATTTTAGTTGCCATTTCATTAGTTGTTTCGATTTCCGGAGAAAGCCTTGGCCAACAGTCCTCCCAACTTGAAATCAATAAGACTGACTTGTTGGAAGGCTCAGGAGGCATTGAACGCTTACTAGGAAATGTGGAAATGAAGCACCAGAATTCTCTGATCTTTTGTGATTCGGCTCATTTTTACCGGTCCGAAAACCGCGCTCAGCTTTTTGGAAGAGTGAGAATCCAGGATATCGAAGATCCCATTACCACTACCAGTTCCTACGCCGAATACGATGGCAATACGAAAGTAGCTAAGCTTAGAAGGAACGTAGTTTTTACCAATCAGGAAACCACGCTTACAACCGATTACCTGGATTACAACCGGGAAACGAATATTGCCACCTATTTCAACGACGGGAAAGTGGTGGATTCGACCAATGTGCTTACCAGTGAGCGCGGGATTTATGAGATCAACTTGGAGAGGATTACCTTTCGTCAGGATGTGGTTTTGGTCAATCCAGACTACACCATGAAGACAGATCACCTGATCTACTTGACCATTCCAAAGACTGCTGAAACAAAAGGTCTGACCAATATTATTTCTGCAGAAGGGTACAAGTTGGACGCTCAAAAAGGGAGCTTTTACGATACACAACAGAAGCAATTCAGGTTTTTTGATGGCATAGTCGAAACTGAGGAGAGCCGGGTAAAAGCACAGGAACTGTTTTATGATGAAGCGAAGGCCTATTACGAAGGAAAAGAGGATGTACGGGTCTTAAATAAAGAGCGTCAGGTCGAGGTTTTTGGCGACAACGGAAAATACTGGGAGGAGCGCAAGTACAGTGAGGTTTATGGCAATGCTTTGGTCCGAAAGTATTTTGAGGCAGATACGCTGTTTATGACTGCTGATACGCTGATTTCGCATGACAGTGAAGCAGACACAGCCAAATATTTGTTGGCTTTTAGATCGATCAAATTGACCAAGACGGACTTGGCAGGTGTTGCTGATTCCTTGGTTTACAATTACTCAGATTCTTCAATCCGGCTTTTTCAGGATCCCGTAATGTGGAACCAAAAAAGCCAGATTTCAGCCGATTCCATGATTTTTTATATCGCAAATGAGGAGCTGGACAGAGTTTTTATGAAAGACAAAGCATTTGCGATCATGACCGACACCTTGCTCAACTTCAACCAGATGAAAGGGCGAACGATGACGGGATATTTCAAAGAAGGCCAGGTCGAATCCTTGGATATTGACGGAAACGGGGAGTCGCTTTATTTTGCTTTGGAGGCCGATACGCTGACTCAGGGGATCAACCGCATATTGAGTGCAAATATTAAGTTAACCTTTCATGATGGTGCAATTCGAAAAGCCAATTTTGGAATCAGGCCGGATGGTAAGTTTACTCCTGTGCAAAAAATCGATGAAAAGGTATCCAGATTAGATGGGTTTAATTGGAGAATCGACGAAAAACCTGATCGTGAAGCCATAGATGCATGGAGAAAACCTGTCGAAATCGATCCGGAAGCAGAAAATTTATTTAACGATCCGGATGTAAAATTGGAGATGCCGACGGATGAACAAATACAGGAAAACCTAAAAAAATCGGGTTTAATACCTGTAAAAAAGTCGTTGACTCCGGAATTGAAAAAGGGCAATTTTTAGGGAGTTTTATTTTTACAAAAGCTTAACAACAATTAACCCACATTTTTATTGTATTGGAAATCAAAAAAGTAATTTTGTGCGTATATTAAATCTCACAAGAAACCAATTTCCAGCCTCTATTGATTAAAATTTTACATGAAGCTCTTATTCAGATTTTTTACATGGCTGTTGCTTTTTGCGCCGATTATGGCTGGCGCGCAACAGGTGCGTGTGCTGAGTGAGGCAGTAGAATTTACCGGAGAAATTGGTTCCTCTCAGCGCAAAACAGTTATCCTTCAAAACGAATCCAATCAAACCAAATCTTACTTTCTAAAAAATGTAAGAGGTAGTGTTGGTTCTTCTCAGAAAGTAAAAATCTGTTTTAATGACCAGTGTTTTGATCCGAAAAAAGATCTTGCAAAAATCTCCATAAAACTAGCTCCGGGAGAAATATTCACTGATTTGTACCTGGAGTTTGAAATGGGTATAGCAGAGACAAGAGGAAGTTTCGACTTATTTTTTGTTAACGCAGAAAATATCCGGGAAAACTTCGTCGTTGAAGCCAGGTATGAGGTTGCTTCAGGATCAAGTACAGATTTTACTCACAAGGACATTAAGCTGAGTGAAATCTATCCCAATCCCAGCAACAGAATCGCACAACTGGATTATGAACTGGTGAACCCAAAAGCGAAAGCAAAAATATCTATCAACAGTTTTATTGGCAATCCGGTAGCTGAATATGAGCTGGATCCCGAGCGAAATTCATTGGTAATCAACGTGACGGATTTTCAGCCGGGGGTTTATTTCTACACCCTATTCGTTGACAATAAGAACGTCGTAACGAAAAAACTTCAAGTCAAGAAGTAAAATCCCTTCCAAATTCAGGCATTTGAATACGAACAATTTACCCGTATATTTGCGGTCTTGAAAATGAGCATGCAATCAAAACCCCTTCTTTTCCTTTCAGTTTTGTTTCTATTGGCATCCTGTGGTCCTTTTTCCAAATTGGAAAAAAGCACCAACTGGGAAGAGCTCTACAACGGGGCAAATAAATATTATCAGGAAGGAGAATATGGAAAGGCAATCATCCTTTACGAGAAGGTTTTACCCGTAATCAAAGGATCTGAAAAAGCCGAATTGGCAGAGTACAATTATGCCAATTGCCACTTTAAGACTAAGCGATATATCGAGGCGGCTGGTTATTTCAACACCTTTTATCGAACATACAATAGATCTCCGTTGGCGGAGGAAGCCCTTTTTATGAATGCTTACTCTCTGTATTTGGATGCTCCGGATTACAATCTGGACCAGCAAAGCAGCCAAGAGGCAGTAGCTGCGATTCAGCAATTCGTAACTCGTTTTCCAACTTCCGCAAGTTATGAGCGGGCCATGGAAATGTTGACAGATCTTGAGAGTAGGTTTGAGGAAAAATCCTACAGTGAATCTCAAATGTATTATCGGTTGAAAGACGGACTATTCCCCGGGGACTTTTACCGTGCTTGCATTATCAACTTTCAGAATTTTGCCAAAGACTATCCTGATAGCAAGCACAACGAGGAACTGGCTTATAAACTTGTAGAAGTTGGATTTGGCTACGCCAAAAACTCCGCTTTCGACAAAAAAGAGGAGCGACTAAATAATGCTATTTCGTTTGCAAGTACCTTCTACAGAAAATACCCTAACAGTCCATATCTAGCCGATGTGAAAGAATTTGAAAGTGATACCCGTAAAGAACTCGATTCTCACCTCAAACTCAAGAAAGAACTCGCTGATAGAAATGCTGCGGCTCAGGCCAAAGTTGTGTCTGAGTCAAAGACTAACGAAGAGGATAAATAATTTAGAAATTTTAAAACCAAATATAGTATGGCTATCAACCCATCAATTATTACGCGTGACTTGGACAAAGTAGCTGACAAAACCGGCAACATATACGAGTCTCTTCACATCGTGGGGCAGCGTGCAAAGCAGATTTCTACCAACCTTAAGGAAGAATTGAACAACAAACTTTCTGAGTTTGCTTCTACTGTAGACAATCTTGAAGAAGTATTTGAAAACAAGGAGCAAATCGAAATCTCCAAGTTTTACGAGCGTATGCCTAAGCCTTCTACCATGGCAATGGAAGAATTTATGGAAGGAAAAGTTTATTACAGATTCCCTGAGCAGGAGGGAGCTGAATAATCCCGATGGACCTTCGAGGTAAGCGAATTCTACTTGGAGTGACTGGCAGCATCGCTGCGTACAAGTCGGCCCATTTGACCCGCTTACTCATCAAATACGGAGCTGAAGTGCAAATCATCATGAGCACTTCAGCTTTTGATTTTATTACACCCCTCACTTTGTCTACGCTTTCGAAGCGCCCGGTTTATTCGGAATTTTCTGATAAAAAAACCGGGGAATGGACGAACCACGTGGAGTTGGGCCTTTGGGCTGATCTTTTCATCATAGCTCCACTAAGCGCAAATACACTGGCAAAATTTGCCAACGGGCTTTGTGACAACCTCCTTTCAGCAACTTACCTCTCCGCTAGATGTCCTGTGATGCTGGCTCCTGCAATGGATCTGGACATGTATCAGCATCCTGCGGTGCGTGAGAATCTCCGAAAGGTAACTTCCTTTGGAAATATCCTTTTGGATGCGGAAAGTGGAGAACTGGCCAGCGGACTATCCGGCCAGGGAAGGATGATGGAACCGGAGCATATTTTGGCTCGGGTCGAAAAATTCTTTAACTCCAAAAAAGACTTCTTGGGCAAAAAGGTGCTGATCACGATGGGGCCGACACAAGAAGCTATTGATCCTGTGAGATTTATCAGCAATCACTCCAGTGGCAAAATGGGTTTGGCTATTGCCAAAGCTTTTAAAGCTAAAGGTGCGGAGGTTTTTCTGGTTTCAGGTCCGGTCGCAATTCCAATAAATCCCGAAGATTTTCATTTTTTCAAAGTCAAATCTGCCGAGGAAATGTACGAGGCATCAAAAAAACTTCATTCCCAGATGGATTTTTGCGTCTTTGCGGCAGCGGTTGCAGACTATTCACCTGCTCATATTGCTACTGAGAAAATCAAAAAACAGGATTCAGAGATGTCCATTTTGTTGAAGAAAAATGTCGATATCGCTTTCGAATTGGGGAAATTCAAAAAACCCGGACAGATTCATATCGGTTTTGCCTTGGAGACCGAGAATGAGGAAGTCCATGCAAAAGTAAAACTGGATAAGAAAAACTTTGATCTGATCGTTTTAAATTCTGCAAAGGAAGAAGGAGCAGGATTTCAGCACGATACAAATCGCGTGAAAATAATCCACAAGGATGGACGAATGTCAGATTCGGGACTTGTGACCAAATCTGATGTAGCGGAATTGATTTTGGAAGAAATCAAAAAGGCGCCAGTTTGGATTTGAGCTTTGGAAATTTCCCTATTTTAGACCTATGACGAAACTTAGACTTCTGGTAATCCTCTTTTTTATTACGCAAGGCATTCAGGCCCAGGAGTTGAATTTTACAGTAATCATCAACAGCGACAGATCCCGAATTCAAAACACGGATATTTTCAACCAGATGAAGACCAACTTTGAGCAATTTCTCAATGGAAGGTCCTGGACTGATGATGAATTTCGCCCAGAGGAAAGAATTAAAGGGAATCTGCTGATTACGATCAATGAAGTGCCCCAGATTGGTGTGTACAATGCTACCGTTCAAGTCCAAGTAGTTCGGCCAGTTTATGGTACCAATTACGAGTCATTAATCTTCAACTATGCAGACCGAAACTGGACTTTTGAATATCTGGAATCGCAGCCCTTGGAGTTTAATCGGTTTACTTTTTTAAATAACATCAGTTCGCTGTTGGCATTTTATGCCCATATCGCTTTGGGAATAGATTATGACTCCTTTTCCAGTCTTGGTGGGAATCCATTTTTCGAAGTTGCCAATGATATTGTCAACAACGCCCAACAGTCCGGCCGCCCGGGTTGGGTACAGACCCAGTCAGATCGTAGAAGCCGCTATTGGCTGATCAATGACATTTATGTTTCCACTATTTATTCTTCGATCAGACAGGCCTATTATCTATATCACCGAGAGGGGATGGATATGATTCAGGTTGATCCCGAAAG
>DATIAI010000727.1:0-3565 GCA_035458065.1 Algoriphagus sp.
CCCATCATAAGGGATTGATCAAATGAATTATAACCTGCCATGAAACCAACAAACACCAAAACCATAATCAGCGGGCCCGGAGTAGTTTCTCCCAAAGCCAAACCATCCAGCATTTGCAAAGCATCAAGCCATTGGAATTTCTCAACACTTACCTGCGCCACATAAGGTAAAACGGCATAGGCTCCTCCAAATGTGACCAAAGCTGCTTGGGTAAAAAACAACCCTAAAGTTTTCCAGAAATCAAACTGCTCTGAAAACCCAAAGAACAATAAGAAGGGAAGAATCCAAAGTATCAATCCAATTCCCAATTGCCAGAGAATGGTTTTTCGGGGGTTTTGTGATTTTTTACGGGGACTGAATTCATTCAGGAAATAAGACTTTTCCAATTCTTCATCCAGTGTTTTTAATTTTCCTTCGCCTGCCTTTGAGATCCAGCCCATGTTTTGGAATAGAAATGAAAATACAAGAGCTCCGAGAATAATGAGTGGAAATGGAATATTGAAGAAGAAAATCATGACAAAAGCCACAGCAGCAACACCATAATGGAAGTAGCTGAGAAGGGACTTTTTCCCGATTTTAATCAAAGCCACAACTACTATGGCAATGACTGCCGGCTTTAATCCATCAAAAATAGATTCGACCCAAGGGATTTGACCATAAGTAACATAGACCACACTTAAGCCTAACAGAATAAGCAAGGACGGGAAAATAAACAATAGACCTGCTACCAATCCACCTTTGGTTCCGTGTAGTAACCATCCTAAATAGGTTGCCAATTGTTGGGCTTCAGGACCGGGCAACACCATGCAGTAATTTAGTGCATGAAGAAATCGGGAATCACTGACCCACTTTTTCTTGTCCACCAAGTATTCGTGCATGATGGCTATTTGACCCGCAGGGCCTCCAAAACTGATAAATCCCAGTTTCAACCAAAACCGGGTTGCCTCACCAAAAGTCGGCTTCTGAGGTTCTTTATTGCTTTCCATGAAACTTATATCCATAATAAAATTACTTCCAGGCAAATATCCACCACTGATTCTTCCTTTTTCTTTTCATGACTGAGCCAAGGGCAGGCTTCCCTTTCAATTTTTGGAATTTGTCTAGTCATCCACTTCATTTTTGTTGAAATCAAGTTTTTCAAATTTTCATCACTCCTTTTCATAACTCCTGAAAAAAAATAATTGATAAAATCATTCTGATTTACAAAGGAAATATATATTTGCCGATATTTCCTATAGAATTGATAGGATTAATATTTTTAATATGAATTTTCAACTCAAACCTATTTCAGAACACATGAAAAAAACATTACTCCTTGTCTTAGCAAGTTTCACGCTGTGGAATTTCGCAAAAGCCCAGACCGAGATTAAAGGTAAAGTCAATGATGCTACCGGACTTCCACTTATCGGATCAACTGTAGTAATAAAAGGCACCAATAATTTTGCTTTGACCGATGAGAACGGTGAATTCTCACTTCAATCTCCCTCTGCCTATCCAGTAAGGCTTCAAGTCAATTTTGTAGGTTTCAAAGAATACCTGATCGATCTCAATTCCAGTCCTTCGGAAGCCATTATTGTTCAATTGGAAGAGGATCTTGAACTTGCAGAGGTACTAATCACTGCCCGAAGAAGAACTGAAGAAGTCCAAAAAGTACCTATTCCCATCTCTGTAGTCGGTGGACCAAAGATTGAAGAATCGGGATCATTCAATGTCAATCGAGTAAAGGAGCTTGTACCGACCGTCCAGCTTTATTCATCCAACCCCAGAAATACCACGCTCAATATCCGGGGTCTCGGTTCGACTTTTGGCTTAACCAATGACGGGATTGACCCAGGAGTAGGTTTTTATGTGGATGGGGTCTATTACGCAAGACCCGCTGTCACTGCTCTGGATTTCATTGATATCGAACAAATCGAAGTCCTGAGAGGTCCTCAGGGTACGCTATTTGGCAAAAACACCACTGCTGGTGCATTCAATATTTCCACCCGCCTACCAAGCTTTACTCCCGGAGGTTCGGTAGAACTGAGCTATGGCAATTATGGATTCATTCAGGCAAAAACTTCCTTAACGGGTCCTCTTACCAAAAACTTGGCAGCAAGAGTTTCATTTTCGGGTACACAGCGCAATGGTTTGATTGAAAACATCGTCGCAGGAAAATACATCAACGATTTGAATAACCTTGGATTTAGAGGGCAACTGCTCTTCAATCCTTCAAGCAAGGTGGAAATAATTCTTGCCGGGGATGCAAGTTCCCAGCGTCCTGATGGCTATGCCCAAGTGGTGGCTGGAGTCGTAGAGACAAAACGTGCTCCCTATCGTCGTTTCGAACAAATTATAGCAGACTTAAATTATGATTTGCCTACCAGAAATGCCTTCGACAGAATCGTAGATCACGATACTCCCTGGAGATCAAAAAATGATTTGGGCGGAATTTCCTTGAATGCCGATATCCAGCTTGGTGAAGGAACTTTGACGTCAACTACAGCCTGGAGATATTGGAACTGGGGACCTTCCAATGACCGGGATTTCACAGGATTACCTGTATTATCGCTTTCTCAGACACCTTCCAGGCATGAACAGCTCTCACAGGAAATCCGATATGCAGGAGATTTTTCCAAGAAATTAAGTGGCGTATTCGGCGTGTTTTATTTAAATCAAAATCTCAAAACCACTCCCTATCATACAGAGGAATCAGGTGCTGCCCAGTGGAGATTTTCTCAAAGTACCAACAGCCCCTTATGGGCAACTCCAGGCCTTCTTGAAGGATATGGAATCAGAACTACTTCTACGTTGGAATCAGTAGGTGCCGCCGTTTTTGGTCAATTGGATTGGGCAATCACGGAAAAGCTTCATTTCCTTCCTGGAATCAGATTCAACTACGACAAAAAAGATGTCGACTATGATCGTGTAACTTATGGAGGTCTCGAAACCACTGATCCTGCGCTGTTGGCTATCAAACGTTCGGTTTATTCACCCCAAAGCTTTGTGGCCAATGTGGAAGATCAAAACTGGTCAGGACAGGCTACCCTAGCCTATCAGTTTAATGACAAAATCAATGCATTTGGAACTTTCTCGACGAGCTATAAGCCGGTCGGGATCAACTTGGGTGGACTTCCAGCTGTAGCCGGACAACCACTTCTGGAATTGGCTGAAGTGAAGCCCGAATATGTCCAACATTATGAATTGGGAATCAAGACTTCACCAACCAAAGGATCTGCCCTGAATTTGGTATTCCACAACACCAATATCGAGGATTATCAAACCTTGGTTCAAACCGCCGAAGTCGGAGTTAACCGAGGGTACCTTGCCAACGCTGAAAAAGTAAGAGTTCTTGGACTGGAGATAGATGGAAATATCCGAATCAGCCCTTCATTCGCCCTGAATGGCGCCTTGGCATACGCCGATGCGATCTATGTCTCCTTCACTAATGCTCCGGTCCCTTTGGAAGAAACGGGCGGTGAATCAGCATTCAAGGATATTTCAGGCGGAAGGCTTCCAGGAGTATCCAAGTGGGCGGGGTCTTTTGGTGGAGAGTATTCCAAATCGGCCAAGTTTTTCGGAAAAT
>DATIAI010000728.1:0-4042 GCA_035458065.1 Algoriphagus sp.
CTGTGATTTCATTCTCGGTTCTCATTGTCTCGAGTGCCTCTGTAGTCAGCAGGATATCTCCCTCGTTGTCCTCAACCAATAAAATCTGGAGCTTATTCATTTCGAGTTAATTAAATGCGATAAAGAATTCTGATTCACTGGTTATTAAGAACGATTTTCAATTTTAGATACCTGCAATTCACCTTACTATTCTCGATCTCTCCTCTTCGGGTCTTCGTTCAGCAAAAAATCCCAAACAGGAATCATTTAAATATTACAACTATTTATCCACAACTTATCGCCTCAGCACAAATCAGTTTTAATATTTGATTCACGCCCCACAGGGCTTTGGCCGAGTTGGAAAACTGGTTGGCTGTTTCTATCCTTTTACCAAATAAAAAACCTGTCAGTTGTTCTTCATACTGACAGGTTTTTTTTATAAAGTCTAACTTCTTGTCTCTTGCTTCTACGAATAGCTTGCTTCCCTTTTTTCCTTAGCTCGCAGTGACGCTGACTTACGAAATCGTCGACCCACTCGCCGTTCCTTCATGTGGCTGAAGCAACTTCAGCTTACCATCCTTGTCTTCAGCCATCAAGATCATGCCTTCAGAGTCGATGCCCATCATCTTGCGTGGTGCCAGATTGATTAGCATCGTCACTTGCTTCCCTACCAGAAACGCAGGATCAAAATGCTCTGCTACTCCGCTAAGAACTGTTCGATGTCCCAGTCCAATATCCACCTTCAGTTTCAGAAGCTTTTTGGATTTAGGCATGGCCTCTGCTTCGAGGATGGTAACCACCCGCATATCGAGCTTGGCAAAGTCATCGTAAGTGATCAGTTCCTTCATAGGTGCCACAGGGGCATTCGCTGCTTCGTTCATTTTTTTGGAGTCCAAAAGTTTTTGTACTTGTTTTTCTACGGTTTCATCTTCGATTTTCTCGAAAAGCAAACCCATTTCGCCAAGGGATCGGTTGGCTTGGATGAGATTCCCGTCGCCTGCTTCTGACCACTTTCCACCTTCGATTCCAAATAAGTCGAATAGTTTTTGGGCAGTGTAAGGCAAGAAGGGTTCTGAAACAATAGCCAGGTTTGCGGCGATGTTCAAAGCAATATTCAGAATGGTCTTGGTGCGGGGTTCATCAGTTTTGATCTCTTTCCAAGGCTCCGTATCTGCCAGATATTTATTGCCCAATCTTGCCAAATCCATCACCAAACCCAAGGCTTCTCTGAAGCGATACCGTTCAATCGAAGCAGAGATTTTCTCAGGAAACTCAGCGAGAGCCTCCAAAACTTCCTCGTCATAGCCTCTCAATTCTCCCCTTTCCGGCACAATTCCCTGAAAGAATTTTTGGGTCAAAACCACAGCACGGTTCACAAAATTGCCATAGATGGCCACCAGTTCAGAATTGTTCCTGGTTTGAAAGTCTTTCCAGGTGAAGTCATTATCCTTGGTTTCAGGCGCATTGGCGGTCAACACATAGCGAAGCACGTCCTGCTTTCCCGGAAAATCTTCCAGATACTCATGCAACCATACTGCCCAATTGCGTGATGTGGAGATTTTGTCACCTTCCAGATTCAAAAACTCATTGGCCGGCACATTCTCCGGAAGGATAAAGCCTCCATGGGTTTTCAGGATTGCAGGAAAAATGATACAATGAAACACGATGTTGTCCTTCCCGATGAAGTGCACCAGTTTTGTATCCTGGTCTTTCCAATAGGGCTGCCAGTCAATTCCTTTTTCTGCTGCCCATTCCTTGGTCGAAGAAATGTACCCAATCGGGGCATCAAACCACACGTATAGCACTTTTCCTTCGGCTCCCATTACCGGCACAGGAATCCCCCATTCCAAATCGCGGGTCATGGATCGGGCTTGCAATCCGTCTCCAGCTTCCAGCCAAGAGCGGCACTGACCCAGCACATTGTTTTTCCAGTCATTTGCGTGATCTTCAAGAATCCACTTTTTCAGGAAATCCTGATATCTGGCCAGATCCAAAAACCAATGCTTGGTTTCTTTCAAAATGGGTCTTCTACCGCTAAGCTTTGAAACGGGATTAATCAGGTCGGTCGGACTGAGAGAACTTCCGCATTTTTCGCACTGATCTCCATAGGCATGCTCATTCCCACATTTCGGGCAAGTACCCTCGATGTATCTGTCGGCCAAAAACTGTCCGGCTTCTTCGTCAAAATACTGATCTGTGCTCTGCTCCAGGAATTCTCCTTTTTCATAGAGATCCTTAAAAAACCCTTGGGCTGTCTCGTGGTGAATCTGGGCGGAGGTTCGGGAATAGTGGTCGAAGCTGATTCCAAACTCCTGGAAGCTATGCTTCATCATCTGATGATAATGATCGACCACTTCTTGTGGAGTTTTGCCTTCTTTTCTTGCCTTAATGGTAATCGCCACTCCATGCTCGTCCGAACCGCAGATATAGGCTACTTCCCGGCCCTGAGACCGGAGGTATCGGACATAAATATCGGATGGCACATAGCACCCTGCCAAGTGGCCGATATGCAGCGGGCCATTGGCATAGGGAAGTGCCGAGGTGACAGTGTATCTTTTAAAATTCTTGTTGTTCATAAGAAGATGTGCTTTCGATCTGCTAGGCAATTACCTAATCAAGTTGATCGATATTTTATTTTATGTGGATTTTTGGGAAACTCCCAAAACTTCAAGTATAAAGTCGCTTTTCGAATTTCGGTAGCCACCACGGTCATTTTTAAACTTTTCCGCAGATTCATTTTTAATGGTTTCGTAGGCTTTGGCCAAATCAGGATTTTCTCTCAGACGATCTCTGAATTCAATCTGATTCACCATAAAATTATCTTTTGGACAAAGGTGGATGTGGAAAATCTGCTCTGGTTTTCCTTCAAGATTATAGCCCTTTCCAAAGGACATGTAGGACTCAATTTGATCCATTTTTGGCACCAAAAAATAGGTGTAACCTATCTCCGCCATTTTTGCAATCAGTTCCTCAGAAAACATCCATTCTTCCGAAACCACCACCAGAATATCGATGTAAGGCTTAGCTCTGATTCCGGAAACGGAAGTGCTACCAACATGCTCAATTTGGGCAGGTTTCATGTACCCGATCTGGGACAATATCAGTTCCTTTTCCTCTTCAAAAACCAAACTCCAATTTGAATCATGGTCCACCAGATGGATCGGGAAAAGACGGTTCCAATCTTCCTTTTTTAATTCATAAAGTGGACTGCTCATCTGAGGGGGAAATTAAAATCGAGGCCAAAGATAGGGAAATCAGCGGAAGGCGGACTCAGGCATTTTGAAATTCGTTGCGGGCTTCTTCGGTCAAAATCCCGCTGTAAATGATGCTGATGGCCTGATCGTAGATATCAGAAGTAGGCATTTTCATCCCTTTCCGAAGTTTTTCCGGAAACTGGCTGTGAAATTTCGGATCCAAAAGTGATTGGACCGCTGCCGCATAGAGCATTACAATGAGATTACTGTTGATTCGGGGATTGACCAAGCCCTTTTCAACACCCTGCTCGATCAGTTTTGCAAAGCGGAGATACGCAGACTCGTTGATATACTCGGTAAGTTCCTCCCATATTTCCGGGGCATGATCGCGAAGATCTTCGAAAAGCTCGGGATTGATGGGTGCGAGATGGGTGGCAATGACAGTCAGGGTTGACTTCAGCTTCAGGGGAAAGGAGATATACCTGTTTTCCAAAATCGCCTCCACTTTGGCAGTCATCTTTGTTTTCAGAACTTCAAATGAGGCTGACAAGAGTTCGAGTTTACCCGGATAATACTTGTAAAGCGTCTTTTTGCTCATTCCAAGATCCTGAGCAATATCATCCATGGTGGTATTTCGATAGCCTCTCTGAAGGAAAAGTCGATAAGCCGATTCCAATATTTTACCTTCTACACTCGTCTTTTTGCTCATTTCTTGATCTTCTGAGGATAAAGATAAGAACGAATCGGGATTTCGGCTTTAGGGAATCCACTGACATCTTTACTTAACAAAACCTGAACCTCTGGCCCAATTCTCTTTGGTCCTCGTTTGTCTCCTTTCATCCATTTTCCTTACTGAATCCCTGTTAATC
>DATIAI010000729.1:0-8277 GCA_035458065.1 Algoriphagus sp.
TTTGTCGTAATTGGCGACGTCCTCCAGGCTGATTTTATCATTTCGGAAGACCTCCATTTGTGCATTGTAACCCAACTGGCGGACGATATAAACCAGATTATAGGTAAAGGAGTCGTAATTATCGAGAACAAGGATTTTCATGGCTTAATTGGTTCAAATATTTTCTGCAGCACGAAGCGCCACCCGTAAAGCCTCTAATTTGTTTGCGACTTCCTGAAGCTCGGAAGGAATCGAAGACTTGGCTACTACTCCCGCACCAGCCTGAAATCTGAGCTGGTTATTTTCGGAGACAAAGGATCGGATCAGGATCGCATGATTGAAGTCTCCATTGAATCCCAGGTATCCGATTGCTCCTCCGTAAAATTGGCGGCTAGTATTTTCCAGTTCGTCAATCAGCTGCATCGCCCGATACTTTGGCGCTCCGGAAAGAGTACCGGCCGGAAAGGTATCTGCCACCAGCTGAAGCGGATTGGCACCTTCGGGAAGTTGACCCGTCACTTTGGAAACCAAATGGATGACGTGAGAGTAATATTGTATTTCTTTGAAAACATCCACGTTGACAGTATTGGAAGAGCGGGAAAGATCATTTCTGGCCAAGTCCACGAGCATCACGTGCTCGGAATTTTCCTTTGGGTCATCGTAGAGCTTTCTCGCCAATTCAGCATCTTCTGCGTCATTTCCCGTCCGGCGAAAAGTCCCCGCTATAGGAAAAATAGTCGCTGTCCGGTTTTTCACCACAATCTGAGCTTCAGGTGAGCTTCCAAAAACCTTGAAGGAACCGTAGTCAAAGTAAAAGAGATAAGGTGAAGGATTGACCGATCTCAACGCACGGTATACATTGAACTCATCACCTTTAAACTCGGTGGTAAACCGGCGGGAAAGTACGATTTGGAAGACATCTCCACGAAAGCAATGCTCACGGCCCTGGTTTAGGATTTTCAGGAACTGTTCATCTGTATAATTTGAAACTTCCTCTCCGATTTTCTTAAAGGAGTAAGCTGGAATGTTCTTGTTGTTGAGCAAGGTCTCGATTTCCTGCATGTATTCCGGATTTTCAGCTCCGGCTACACGGTGTTCAAAGAGGTGCAGCTCGTTTTTGTAATGGTCGACCACGATGATGTTTTGGTACATGGAGTACTGCATCATGGGAGTTTCGCTCGGCTGGGAGTTTTGGAGCTGGATATCCTCAAAATACGCCAGCGTGTCGTATTGGATATAGCCAAACAAGCCGTTGGTGCTGAACTTAAACTTATCCGGTGTCGGGTCAAATTTGTTTCCAAAAGCTCTGAGGCAATCCATCAGACGTTTTTTGGCGGTCACCTCGTACTCCAGCATATCACCTGTCGGGAGCTTTTCCCGCACTTTGCCGGCATTGAAGCTAAAAGTCGCTAGTGGATTGAAACAGATAAATGAATAGCTGTTTTCCTGTCCGTGGTAGTCGGAGCTTTCCAGCAAGATCGGATTGGCAAATCGGTCTCTGATCTGCAGGTAAATACTCACCGGAGTAATGGTATCCGCCAATCGCTTGCGGTAAGTAGTGAGGATCGGAAATTTGACGTGGCTCATTCAGGGTTGATTTTTTTGCATGAAAAAAGGCTTACCGGGAAATCCAGTAAGCCTTTTACAATATTTGTTGCGCAAACTTTAGGCAACGGCTTTCTGAGCTTTCCCTTGGAAAGTTGTAGAATGCCACCACCAAAACTTATTCGCGATTGTTTTCATAAGACTGGGGCAAATTTAGAAAGGGATTGGAATTTGCAAAGCATGATTCTAATTTTTTCAGATTATTTTTGAAAAAAAACTAAAAACCTGCCCATGGCCAAAGCGATTTCACAATACTTTAAGCGGATTTTTGACGATTATCAGGTTTTGGTGATGGTAAATCCGACAGATTTCACCGGAATCGAGCTGATCGTCCACCCCGACGGCAAAATCGAAAAAACCGAAATGGAGTTTGATGAGGAAATTTTTGAAGATTTGGAAGCGGATGAATTTAAGCCATGCGGTGCGTTGGAATTTCAGCTGACGCTGGCGAAGGCTTAGACTTTTTTATTCCAAGATTGGAAAATTCTTAACTTCCAACTCCTACTTTTTTAAACTTTAAATTTTATCACTTTTAAAATTCTCCTTCGCCCTTTTTCTCCCAAAAATCAGTCAATCCCTTGACTTGATCTCAATCCTTTTGTTTAATTTATCAACATTATAATGTTAAAATAATTGACATTTTAATGTTGATGCCAGTTTTCCAAAGTTCAAAACTTTGGAAAAGCTCATCCCTGGTCTAGAGTCCGCTCCTTGGAATTTGCAATTCCGAGGTCTTATCGTAGGATTTGTAATCCGATCAAATCTAATCCTTCGAGGTTTTCAAAACCTCAAAGGATTCCCTGCACCTCGTCAATCGTAATTTGTAAATCAAAAATGTTTCTCAACTGCCATTCTCACTTCAGCTTCAAATACGGGACGATGTCTGTAGAAGCACTGATCGCTGAGGCGAAAGGCAAAAAGCTCGACGCCCTCGCCCTCACGGACATCAACTGTACGGCGGGAATTTTCCCTTTTATCCGCGCTGCGCAAAAGACCGGCATCCATCCGGTGGTTGGTATCGACTTTCGCAATGGCGTGCAGCAACAGTACATCGGTTTGGCCCGCAATCAGGAAGGACTCTATGAGTTAAACCATCATCTGTCTGATCATTTGATCCACAAAAAGGAATTCAAAGCCAAGGCCCCCACTTTCTCCGACAGTTTCATAATTTATCCTTTGCCTGAGAAACTGATTCCCCTGCGGGAAAACGAATACATCGGGGTGCATCCCGGACAGCTCAACCGCCTGATTTCTTCTCCTTGGTTTAGGAGAAAAGAAAAACTCGTGCTACTTCAGCCGGCGACATTTTCCTCCAAAATCCAATTCAACGCCCATCGGCTTTTGCGAAGCATGGATCTGAATACGCTGCTGAGTAAGCTCCCTGTAGAGGAGCAGGCCGATCACTCGAATCAACTTTACACCTATGCGGACTTGATCGCCCGCTGTGAAAATCACAGCTACCTCCTCGTCAATGCCCAAAAACTGCTTGAGAAGTGCCAGTTTTCCTTCTACTTCCAAGCGGTCAAAAACCGTCGGGATATCCTGGGTTCGGACTGGGAGGACTTTGATTTTCTCCGACAGGAAACCTTCAAAGGGTCACTCCGCCGCTATCCCAAACTCAGCCCCACTATCTCCCAACGCATCGACAAAGAGCTGGAGCTCATTCAGCAAAAAGGCTTCGTCTCCTACTTCCTGATCAATTACGACATTATCACTTTTGCGCAGCAGCGCAACTTCTATCACGTTGGCCGCGGCTCCGGTGCCAACAGTATTGTGGCCTATTGCCTCGGCATTACTGACGTAGATCCGATTGAGTTGGATCTCTATTTCGAGCGCTTTATCAATCTCTACCGGGAAAATCCCCCGGACTTTGACATCGACTTCAGCTGGACCGACCGTGATGAAGTGACAGATTACATTTTCCGCAAGTACAATCAGGGCAAAGACGAGCATGTGGCGCTGTTGGGTTCCTACAGCACTTTTCAGTACAACTCAGTCTTTCGTGAACTGGGGAAAGTTTTTGGCCTGCCCAAAACTGACATCGAGTCACTGATTCATTACGCCGACAAGCCGGGCTACGAACCCGATCAGTATGGCAAACTGATCATCAAGTATAGCAAGGTGCTGCACAACATGCCTTCCCATCTGACGATCCACGCCTGCGGGATTCTGATTTCACACAATTCAATCCACCAGTACACCGCCACTGAGATGCCTCCAAAGGGTTTTCCCCTCGCACATATCGACATGCACACGGCAGAGGACATCGGGCTGCACAAGTTTGACATCCTGAGCCAGCGCGGATTGGGACACATCAAGTCTGCACTGGAAATCATCTATCAAAATCAGGGAGTAAAAGTGGATATCCGGGCTGTGGAGAAATTCAAAAATGATCCCAAAATCAAGGAACACCTGCGAACAGGGCACACCATCGGAGCCTTCTACGTGGAATCCCCGGCGATGCGGATGCTTTTGGCCAAAATGAAAGCTCATGAATACCTGGAATTAGTAGCTGCCAGCTCCATCATCCGACCGGGGGTAGCAAGATCCGGAATGATGAGGGAATACATTCTCCGCCATATTGATGAAAACCGCCGAAACATGGCTCATCCCGTCTTGGCGGACATCATGCCTGAGACCTATGGTATCATGGTCTATCAGGAAGACGTGATCAAAGTGGCCCACTATTTTGCCGGTCTGAGTCTGGGGGAAGCTGATGTGCTGCGAAGAGGAATGAGTGGAAAATCCCGCTCCAAAGATGAGTTTCAGCGGATTCGCGACAAGTTTTTCAGCAATTGCAAGGAAATGGGCCGAGAAGACAAAGTCGCTGCCGAGGTCTGGTATCAGATCGAGAGCTTTGCTGGATATTCTTTTGCAAAAGGCCATTCGGCCTCTTTTGCAGTGGAAAGCTACCAAAGCCTCTACCTCAAAGCCTATTTCCCGCTGGAATTCATGGTCGGTGTGGTCAACAACTTCGGAGGGTTTTACCACACCGAATTTTACATCCATGAGCTGCGGATGAACGGAGCGGATATTCAGGCTCCACACATCAACGAAAGCGAGTATCTCACCCGAATCACGGGAAAGACAGTCTATCTGGGCCTGATCCATATGAAGTTTTTGGAAAAAGCTACCACAGAAAAAATCCTAGTCGAACGCCACGCAAACGGGGCTTTCCTGGGCTTGGCGGATTTCATCGCACGGGTGGATATCAGTCTGGAACAGTTGCTGATTCTGATCCGAATTACCTGTTTTCGATTCACTGGAAAATCCAAGCAGGAACTCCTCTGGGAGGCACATTTCATCCTCAACAAGCGAAAGACGGTACCGAGTACAAATGAACTTTTCCGCTCAGGAGGGATCTCTTTTGCCAAGCGCCAACCGGAAATTCCCGTGCTGGAACCGCTGGATATCAGACAGGAAATTGTAGATCAGATCGATATTTTGGAGTTTCCGCTGGATTCTCCTTTTCACCTGGTCAGGAATCAAAGCATACAAGGTATCAAAGCCAAAGACCTGAAAAGTCATCTAGGCAAAACAGTCCTGATTATCGGTTATTTGGTCACGGTAAAGTACACCCGAACAGTGAAAGGTGAGGTAATGAACTTTGGAACTTTCATCGATCGGGACGGAGACTGGATCGATACGGTACACTTCCCTCCTGTAGTCAAAAAACATCCCTTCAAAGGCCGCGCGATCTATCAGATTGAAGGGAAAGTCACCGAGGAGTTTGATTTCTTCTCCATCGAGGTAAGTAAACTCGAGCGGATGGAATATTGGAATGCGGCTGACTAAGCCTCATTCTAAGACCGAATCTGCTTAAGGCTGATAATACGATGGCTAAGAAAGTCTCAAAAGTCAGCGAGCCAGCAGTGGCTGTCTATCAAAAGGCCCATTTGTCCGCTAAGGATATCCTAAGAGTGGATACCGACTGGCTGGATGAGCCACTTAGTCGAGTGGACACTTTTAGAAATGGCCTAGAGAAAAGCTCTTTTGAAAGCCTCAAGGAGCTTTCTGGCCTAGACTACAATACTCTTGCGGATGCCTTAGGAGTTTCCGCCAAGACTTTGCAGCGAAAGGAGATTTTTGATACGGGCCAGTCCGAGAAGATGTATGAGCTAGCAGAATTGTATGCACTTGGCACCAATTACTTTGGCAGGGAGGGTTTTCGTAGATGGATGGAGCGACCGCTTTTCTCGCTCGGGAATCGCAAGCCAATTACTCTAATTGATGTCTCAGCTGGTATCGACCTTCTCAAAGCCGAAATCATGCGGCTGCAGCATGGCATTGACATCTGATGAAAGTTTATCGGATTGCCTTAACCCAATACTGCGATAAAAGTGGTGAAGCCACAAAGCTTTATGGTGGACGGTGGAATCTCCCGGGCCTTCCGGCGATCTATGCCGGTGCGAGTATTTCCGCTTCTCTCCTCGAACGCTTAACTATTGACCCCGAATTGTTTTCATCAGAGCGGTATGTACTTTACTCCGTGATGGAAATCAATATTCCCGATGATCCTATTTTTATTCCCGAAATAGCCGAATTACCATTGGGTTGGGATCAAATCCCTTCTGTTCGGGCCTCACAGGAATATGGAACCACTTTGTTAAAATCAGGTATTCTTTGCTTTGCAGTTCCATCGGTCGTGGACCCGACCTCTTTGAATTTTGTAATCAATCCACTTTCAGAAAACTTTCCTCCGATAGAGTCTAAAGTCTACCCTCTAGAACTTGATAAGCGGATACTGAGGTAACTGATTTTTATTTCGGCTCAATTCTTTGAAAATCAATCTGAAAAACTTGACCAATCCCCAAAAAGGTTTTACTCAAAAAATAACAATTCAATTGAGGGAAGATTAAAAGAAGGAATTCAGCATTCGAAAGAACATGGGAAACAAAGCTCAAAAATCGATAGGATTCCAGCCCTAAACATAGTCACCTAATTCGCCTTTTTGATTTCAGATTCAGCCGCAAAGGCAGGATGACTGTAGTGTTTCTTCAAAAATTCGAGTGTATTTCCGAAAAGAAACTTATTGAGAATATCTTCGGGTTCGACGTATTTATTGTTAAGATCGGTCAGTGGATTTTTTGAATCCAGGTATCGCTCTATTTCCTGCAAAAGTCCCTGAGCCATGCTGGGAAAATCCTCAGCGGTCCAGATTCCCTCCAATGGATTGATCGTGCCGTCAAAGTCTGATCCCAATCCTACTTGATCCCATGCCGATACTCCCCTGCTGTCAAGTAACTCTCCGATGTGTTTGAGATGTGCCCAAATTATTTGACAGGATTTTTCAATCGCCTTGGTTTTGTCTCCGAAAACACGTTTCCTAATGGCTTTTGCATTTCCCAGCCGATTCGCGTCCAACTGTAGGGCAAAAAAACCACCAGAAGCCATAATCTCGAGAATATCTTCATCGTAAAAATTGATCTCTGCTTCACAAAAAAAGGGGTGTTGAAATGAACCCTTTTTCTGCCAACTGCAGCCTGTTACCGCGCCATGACTAACGAGTAGCGGGCTTTTTCCCTTCATTCTTCTTCCGTTCCACTCATAAAGCTCCTTTCTGGACTGGAGACTCATGTGCTTCAAATCAAGCAAAATCGGTCTGCCGTTTTTCTCATCCAAAAGTGACTTCACGACTGTCCAACCCAACTCCGTAAACCCGCCTCCAATCTGAGGCTTTTGATTGACCAAAGGACCTAGCTTCTCCAAACTTGGAGCATGCCCACAAAAATCATTGGCAAAATTGTGTGCGAAAGTGATGAAAAACGGCGTATGCCTCCAGTTTTTCAAAGCGTCTAAATTTCGAAGGATTTGTTTTTCTTTGGTAGCCTTACCATAGGCTCCGAGACCAGAGTTCAGCACATGACTTCCTTCAATAGTAGGAATGATTATAAGGGAATTTTCGTGTAAAAGCTCTTGCGAGACGCAATTCCAGGTATCGGCAATTTCCCACGTAAGGGGTTCCCCCTTGATTTTGCGATTTCTTTCTGCTTTCATCAAAAACCGCATTTCCCCCTCCAGTTCCTCGAAATAATCCATTTGTTTTTGAAGATGCCGGATACGTCGGTATCCAATACCAGTAACCAAATTTGCAAAAAACGCAGTCACTGGGCCATTCAAGGCTCCGTTGACGAAAAATCCTTTTTCGAATGGATACAAGGAAACAAATGCAATTTTTACTCCCCCTTTGTGAAGGGAAGAATATGTTGCTTGATAAAATCTAGTTAAGCCAAAGACACGGTTGAGATTTTTTTTGAAAAATCCTGGAGACTCTTCTTTCCAAAGGTTTGATTTTTCTGAATAAGTTTTGTCAAAGCTGTGTCCGTAGGTTTTGAGATTTGGATGCACATGCCAATCTGCAATGGGAAATTTCATTGGAAATCAATTCTATACAAGCTAAAATTAACTTCTACACCAGAAATTCTCTGATGGAAAAACACTAACCGGAAATTGATTTTAAGTATAAATCAGTAAAAATATCCCGATCAACAATTTGAAATTAGACTGGGCAGAACCAGTACTTTGGATCATTAATCTAAATAGTCTATTTTAAAATCTCGGGAGATCTTTTGAAAAAGTCACCACACTAAATTAGGAGGATCCCTAATTATTTCAAGGAAGTCAAGGTCAAATCCTTAAACTCCACCTCCGCACCTTCCGCCTGAAGAGCGATTTGCCCTTTTTGAGCTGTAG
>DATIAI010000730.1:0-3679 GCA_035458065.1 Algoriphagus sp.
GTGGGTGCTCATGCCTTATTTTTCCAATGTGGATTGGGCCATATGATGGGCTTGGATGTTCATGATATGGAAGACTTGGGAGAGGAATATGTTGGATATACAGAGACTCTAAAAAAGAGCAAACAGTTTGGTCTGAGATCCCTCAGGTTAGGTAAAGAACTGGAGAGCGGCAATGTGGTCACTATTGAACCCGGAATCTATTTTATCCCTCAGTTGATCGATCAATGGCAGGCAGAAAAACTTCACAGAGAATTCATCAACTATGAAAAACTGGAAGAATATCGTGATTTTGGAGGTATCAGGGTGGAAGATGTTTATTTGATAACCAATTCTGGTTCAAGACTGCTGGGAGATCCCCTGGAAATTGAAATCAAAGAGGTGGAACGTGTCAGAGGTGGAAAGCGCCAGCATCAGCTTTGACATGTTTTATATCTACTTTATCCCCCACAAAACCCATCAACCTTTTGCCATGAGTATTAAAATTTTTGTTTCCCTGTCAATGATCATTTGGCTGTCGGCTGGTTCTTTTTCCGCCAAGGCACAAAAAGTACAGAAGCAGCCAAACATTGTATTTATGCTGAGTGATGATCATGCCTATCAAGCAATCAGTGCCTATGGCTATGGGCTGAATGAAACACCCAACATAGACCGACTGGCTAATGAAGGAGTCATTTTTACCAGGGCAACTGTCACTAATTCCATTTGCGCACCAAGTAGGGCTGTAATACTTACCGGCAAACACAGTTTTGTCAATGGCAAAGTGGACAATATTCAACCCTTTGATTGGGATCAGGACAATTTTGCCAAGCTTCTCCAGCAGGCGGGTTATAATACTGCCATGATCGGGAAAATTCACCTGGATGGTCTTCCCCAGGGTTTTGATTTTTCAATGGTATTACCGGGCCAGGGAGATTATTACAACCCTGATTTTATCGTAAACGGTGAAATGAAACGATTCGAGGGTTATGTCACCGAGATCACCACTGAATATGCCCTCAAATGGCTGGAGGAGGGCAGGGATAAGGACAAGCCTTTTATGCTGATCTATAATCAAAAGGCTCCTCACCGAAACTGGCAGCCTGCGCCAAAATATCTGACGCTGTACGATGACAAGAATTTCACCCCGCCCAGTACTTTTTTTGACGATTATTCGAACAGGGGAAGAGCGGCCAAAGAGCAGGAAATGCAGATCGATGGGCATGCGGATTGGGGAATTGATTTTAAGCTGAAAGAAGATCCGGATGGGAAACCCACACTCATGTTGAATTATCTGAAACGGTTTAATGAGCAACAATTAAAGGATTGGGATGCAGCTTATGAGCCAAAAAATCAGGCCTTTTTGCAGGCTAAATTGGAGGGGAAAGAACTGGCACTGTGGAAGTATAATCGGTATATCAAAGATTATCTAAGGACCATAAAATCCGTCGATGATGGGGTGGGGGAATTATTGGATTATCTAGAGGCAAATGGATTGGCAGAGAATACCATTGTAATCTATACCTCTGATCAGGGGTTTTACCTGGGAGAGCATGGCTGGTTTGACAAGCGTTTTATGTATGAACAATCCTTTCGCACACCTCTTCTGATGAGGTTTCCAAAGGAAATAAAACCGGGCACTGAAATCGATAAACTCGTCCAAAACCTTGATTTTGCACCCACGCTATTGGACTATGCTGGAGTCGAAGTGCCTAAGGATATGCAGGGAGAATCCTTCAGAAATTTAGCCAATGGGAGTTCGGATCAATGGAGAGATGCGGTTTACTACACGTATTATGAATATCCGGCTGTTCACATGGTTAAAAGGCATTACGGTATCAGTACTTCGCGATATAAACTGATGCATTTTTATTATGACATCGACGAGTGGGAAATGTATGATCTCGAAAAAGATCCGGAGGAAATGACAAACGTTTATAGCAATCCTGATTATGCGAAAGTGAAGAAGGATTTACACCTCAAATTGCAGAATCTTCGCGCTTCCTATGGAGACTCAGATGAAATGGATCAAAAATTCATTGACCTGTTTAAAGCCTATATGGAAAGAGGGAGGAAACAGAATTAAATATATAAATGCTGTCCATTGGGATTAGCTTTAATAGAAGGACTCATTTTTCAGGCACTGTTTCTTTTTCTGTATTTCAGGTATTGTCGGATCAATGGAACAGAGGTGATCGCGATCAAGGCCACAATGATCCATTCGAGATAATGGATAAGTTCTGGGAAAATCAGCTTAAGAAAATAGCCTGAAAGGACTAAGCTTGAGGTCCAAAATACCGCTCCCAATAGATTGAAAACCATAAAATTCCTGAAATCGGATTTGATCAATCCCAGACAAATCGGCAAAAAAGTACGAATGACAGGAATAAAACGGCCCACAATGATGGCACCATTGTGTCGCTTTTCGAAATACGAAGAAGCCATATTGAGATAGCTTGATTTGAAGAAAAGAGAATCTGGTCGGGATAGTAGCCACTTGCCCAATTTAAGTCCCACGAAGTAGGATAGAATATATCCCAAGAAAGCCGCTATGGCGATGTAGAGTACCAATAAATAAATAGAGACATCCAAAATGGGCAATCCACAGAGCATTCCTGCCAAAAACAACAGGGAATCTCCGGGTAGGAAAAACCCGAAGAATACCCCGTTTTCGGTAAATACAATCGCTAATAGCAGAATGAGTCCGCCCCGATTAATTATAAGTTCAGGACTCATCAGCTCCAAAATTGACTGAAGAAATTCATACATGAGATTCGTTGGGTTTATACACTTAGATATGGATAATGGGTATCGGTAAATACGACTAATTTTTTACAGTCTCCTGCATTTCAAGATTCATGGTTGATTCCTCTAAGATTAAATCCGCATTTTCATTTGACTCGACTCCAAATTCACCTTCCCACTTCGCTATGACACAGGTCGCAAGACAGTTGCCAATGACATTGACGGAGGTTCTGGCCATATCCATTAATTCATCGATTGCCAAAATCAGAAAGATCGGAGCCATAGGCAGGTTAAAGCTGGCCGCTGTACCCATCAGGATAATCAGAGAAGCCCTTGGGATTCCTGCCACTCCTTTGCTCGTGAGCATTAAGGTCAGAACCATCAGAAGTTGATCTTCTATCCCCATTTTGATCCCCGCTGCCTGGGCTACAAAAATGGAGGCCAAAGCGAGGTAAAGTGTCGTGCCGTCCAGATTGAAGCTATACCCTGTTGGCATGACAAATGCCACGATTTTACGGGGAACTCCAAATTTCTCCATAGCCTCCATTGCCTTTGGAAGCGCTGCCTCGGAACTAGTTGTGGCAAAAGCAATTGAAACAGGCTCAGAGATTGCCTGCAGAAATTTGATTACCGGGATCTTGAGAAGAAGGGCAATTGGGAGCAAAACAAGAAGTAAAAAGGCTAGCAAGGCAACATATAGGGTGGCCAACAAATGAAACAGATTGACCAAAATCCCAAGTCCCATTTCTCCCACAGTGTAGGCTATGGCAGCCCCCACTCCAAAAGGAGCGAAGTACATAATCACCCGGGTGAAATTGAACATTACCTCGGATGAGCTTTCGGTAAATGAGAGCATGATTTGCTTCTTTTTTCCGTCTTTTACCAGCGCCAAGCCAATACCGAACAGAATACTGAAAATTACAATTTGCAGAATTTCTCCCTCAAAGATGGATTTGGC
>DATIAI010000731.1:0-6633 GCA_035458065.1 Algoriphagus sp.
TCTTGCGAAATACTTACCGTATTGTCGACGTAGACTACGCCAATGGCCAAAAGAACAGAAGTAATGAGTATTGAAACCGGCAAAAACCAAAAGGTTGCCATTAATTCTTTCCAGAAAAAGAGTAGTTTTTTCATGCTTAAGAAGTAAAGTGATTTAGGAGCATTTCTGGATCTCAAGCCGAAATCGGCTGATTATGCCTCACCATTGAAATCAAGATACCTTCTAAAAGTCGAATTGCAATTTTCAGATGAAAGTATGCGCTTTACATAATTCCGCAAGGTATGTTGCTCTATGAACCTAGGACTTCAAAATTTTGAGAGTTGAAACAAGCCTTTATGTTCATTTTATTCTGGGAAATGAAGTAAGGTTTCCCACTAATTCGATATCGGCTAAATCCTGCTTCTTTATTTCTTTTTTGAAATCAATGCGAATAGCTCTTCTGTAGAAATTGCTTTCTTCCAATTTTTTCTGAGAAGGCCATGAATCAGATGGATTTCTGAATTGAAAGTGCCGACTACAATCCATTAATTGAGATATATGGAGTATCAAAAATCCTCTTATTTATCCATTATTCCCCCTTCACATACTTCCTCCAGTTATGTTGTTCTTTGAATCCAAGGACCTCACGGATTTTGAGGTTGGAGAATAAAGCCTCGTGTTCTTCCAATTTGCGGGTAATTGGTACACCTGGAAAAAACCGTTCTGCCAATTCTTTGCTTGGGATAATCGCTCCGTTGTGGTCGTTTCCAGCATTGAAAATCTGGAAACCCAAGTCATCTTTTTGCAGGCAGAGATCCACGATCTGTCCCAAATCCCGAGCATCAATGTAGCAAAATGCATTGCGGCGGCGGACTTCAGGGTTCTTAAAATAGTGGGGAAACAGTTCGGCGTATTCGTGGGGTTCAATCACATTCCCAATTCGAAGGGCATAGATATCAAACCCGGAACGTCGCTGGAAACTGCGCGCCGTCTGCTCATTGACCACCTTCGACAATCCATAGCTGTCCATTGGATCGACATCGTAATGTTCATCAAGAGGAAGATATTTCGGGTCAGTTTTGCCGTCGGAAAAGCAAATGCCATAAGTCGTCTCTGAGGAGGCAATAATGATCTTTTTGATACCCATTTTGACCGCCGCTTCGATCACATTATAGGTTCCCACCGTGTTGACGCGGAAAGTTTCATTGTCAGGATTGATCAGGATTCGTGGAACGGCTGCGAAGTGAACCACCGCATCAAATTTCGGGACGCCAGTGCCAGATTCCATTTCATCAAACCCGGCATACATGCTCATGGCATTAAACATCTGGCCCGAGTCGGTGATATCAGCGATCAGATTATCCACTCCGGGATGATTCAAAGGTTTCAAATCTACATTCATCACGCGATGCCCCTGCTCAAGTAAGTAGGGGATGACGTGCTTGCCTGCTTTTCCCGATCCTCCAGTGAAGAGTATTCGTTTTTGGGTCATGGGTATTTTGGTTTTAGGTAAGGGTCTTTTTTCTTGGTTGAGTTGTTTTACTTCAATTTATTCTATTCAAAGCTAAACTAATTCAATTGGTTGCCAGAATTGATCAAGTCTTTATCCAACCACTTGTTGGAAAAAGTGAAACTGGGGCTATAGCCTTGATATACTTGGGGAATTTACCGCACAATTCTAGGCATTCTCCACCCAATTGGATTTGGAGTTTGCAAAATAATGCCGCTTTCTGAGGGTTTTGACGGGGTTTGGGTGGGTGGCAGGCAGCTTGCGTAGCTAAAACCAAGAATCTTTATTTCTCCACTTAAAAAAACAACTATTATGGAAAATGATCAAAGAGAAGGTCAAGTCGCAAAAACAATTGAAAATGAAACCGCTAAAATCCCTTCGGATGTATTCCTGTGGTCTGCATTAGCATTTATGGGAATTTCCCTGGTTTTAAAACTAGCCAAGAAAGATGAAGAAGCGCTGTTTATCGGTCAATGGCCAGCTCCGCTTTTGCTGTTTGGAATTTACAATAAAATAGTAAAGACACAGGGTTCGGATCGAGATGACGAGTGATTTCCCATGTTGGATTAATCAATCCTCTGATTGGATGGGTGTGGTTTTTAACCACACCCGCCAATCCTTTCCCATTTTTTAATATGGCTTTTGGATTCCAATTAATTCCTGATAGATTAAATTCTTTTCTTAATAATAGTCTAAATGCAATGGACGACTTAAACTAAATGGTCTTATTTTTTATCAGTCAAATTAATATTGGCGGGCCACTGGTGTCTTTTTTTAATTCTTCCGGACTGCATTCGAAATTTGAAGCCCTAACGTAATGCCCATTGTAGATCATGCTGCCCAATGCAACCAATACGCGGCAGCATCTGCGATATCCGTAGGAAAATCCCCTGAAAAAGGTGTTAGTCTCAGTTGAATGAACAGCCTCATTCTGTTTGAAACTAACACCCTGTTTTTATAGATTAGATCAAATTGCTAAGCAATTTTTCTATTAGTACTCAGGACCTACCACTCTAATTTTATCTATTTCATTGCCTAATTGTACGCCAATTTCAATGGAAGCATCTTGAGTAAAACGGTAGTGTATGCCCGCATATATTCTTGAATCGGAAGCCTCTTTCCGCATTTGGCTGAGTGAACTAAATTGGCGTGCAGGTAAGCCTCTCCAGGCATACGAATTGTCTGTTGCAGGAATATCACCAAACTCTTGGATCAATACCTGAATAACCGGACTGTAAAAGCCAACGAGCCCGGAAGGATATTCTGGATAAGGTGGGTTGCCCAAATGAGACAGCCAGTTAGCGTCGATGTGTCGGCGTATGTAGGTAATTGGCCGGATAAAGTTATAATGGTATTTTGCCCTGAAAGTATTGATCGGACCATCCTTAAAGGCAATCCCTGTTTTGGCATACACTTCAGCGGCTTTCCACAGCCCGGCATTCTGGCTTTCTAATACGCTGGTTATAACCGATAGAAAATGGTACGGTGCAGGAAGTCCTACTCCCGGTCCACCCGCGTCGGCCCACCAGCTGGCGGTAGCCATATTAGAAGCCGTGCCGGTTATGGTGCCACCCAGATCATGTACTTCTTTTGCCGCCATAAAAAATTCAGAGGTTGGGTCCTCCGAAAACGGAACGGGTACGGGTGGCACTGTGGAGTTTATCGTGTACTTCAGAAATGGTCTTGAATGCTGCAAATTATCGGCTATAGCTGGTGCAAAAGTTGGCGGTGTTGGAATCCATGCCCAGGGCTGATTGAGTGGGACGTACGTTCCACTTGTTACACTATAATTGTCTGAGCCCGACCAGTTGAAAATAGCTTCTGCCACGGAACGACCAAAAGCTACGGACCGTTGCAACACATCTTCGGAGTTGGTTGCTAGTAAGTTATTGTAAATAGCTAACTCCTTAGCATCTATACTTGCTCTATCGGCCTCAGACAAGTTGGTTAAAAACTGTTTAAACATACTTGCCAATGCCGCATTGGCTGATGCCTGCCATAAATAAACTTTGGAATTATCCGGTTTGGGCATAGCCGGCATCTGGTAAAGTTTTGAGCTAAAACTAGATCCGCCCCGTATGCCGGGCTGTACAGACTCAAACAAGCCGACGCCAATATAAGCATAGGCCCTCGCAGCAGTAAATGGAAGTGGTTGTGGCGTAACGTTTCGTTGCAGGACTGCCATGAACTTGTACCATTCGTAAACTATATCCGCTTTCTCCTTTGAAAGAGTATGTGGGTTTGAACGAGTATGTGGATTAGGAACTAGTTGATCAATTTCTTGACAACTGTAGAGCAAACCGAAGAAGATAAGCATCAAAAAAGTTGATGCAATCTTTCCGCTAAAGGAAATTTGTGGTTTCATAATGATTTAAGGATTTAGTGAAAAAAGGAAGAAATTTGAAAGAGGTTAAGTCTAAACAAAGCATCTGTTGTTGAACATTAGGTAGTCCAACAAGATGAATTAAAGAGCTTTTTTAACTCTGGTGTCTAATCGGATTGAGGTTGATTTTCAAATCGGTTTCCGAAAGGAAACAGCCAAGCCCGATACCCTGAATAATAGTGGTTACTTTGGTAGGTATTGAAACAATCTATAGAAGTTAGAAAGGCGAGACAATTAAGGATGAGTAATAGGAAGAAATCAGTGAGTAGTTGGACCATTTAAATGAGTACCTCTTTTCCCGATTATCAAGAATTCCAATTATTCAGGATCAAAAAGCTGAAATCAAGCAGGACAAAAAGATGATAACAGAGGTAGATTATGAGTCATCTGACTGTCGGCAGACAGGTGGAAGAATAGCCCCGAAGCTGAAGGATTATCTTTAAAAACCAGATGAAGAATTTGGATTTTTTAGTCCAAACAAATAGTTACTTTGACATGAAAAGTTCTAATAATTCAGTCCTTTTGCAAAGAATTGAAGTAATACCTCCTTGTGACTTCGGGACACGGTAATAGGGGTATTATCACTCATGATCACATACCCGCCTTCTCCCCGGATGTATCGTACAATTTCATTGAGGTTGATCAAATGGGAATGATGAATTCGTAAAAAACCATGTCCTTCTAATAACTTCTCAATTTCCTTTAAGGTACGACAAACCATAATTTTCCTGGACTGTTTGAGTTCTATGTGGGTATAATTACTGTCTGCCAAACAATAGAGGATATTGTCTATGGATACTATTTCAAATCCCTCAAAAACAGGTAAGGCAATTTTATGAAAAGCCACCGGATTGCTTCCAAGTTTTCCCCGTAAAGCATCCAATTGTAGCGTCAAAATGTAATCCCTTTTCTTACAAACCTTGGCCACAGCTTTCAGGAGGTCATCCTTATCAATGGGCTTAAGTAGGTAATTTAAGTCCTCCAATTGAATGGCCTGGGTGACAGGAGCACCCTGAGCAGTGGTAAAAATAACTTCAAATGAAATAGATGAAAGTTGTTGGAGCATCTCTAAGCCATTCATATGTGGCATCTCAATGTCCAAAAACACCAATTCGGGCTGAAATTTAGCTATGGCTTTAAGTCCCTGTTCCGCAGAATTGCATTGCGCCAACAATTGAACATGAGGACAATATTTTGCCAGTTGAAAAGAGAGTGATTCCCTACAGTGGGATTCATCATCTATGAGAGTCGCTTTAATCATTGGAATCTTGAAAAGTGAAAACGATACGATCTTAACAGTAATCTGACTTTTACACAGGTATTTTCAGCAATACCTAGGTCCCAAAAGCTCATCAATAAATGTCTAATAATTAAAGTTATACATTATTCAATTCCATGTAAAGACTACCATTTTGCCATTTAATCGGGACAAATATTTACTCTCTTCAGGGTGGTCTTTTTATCGTGGGGACTAGGTGAAACTTGTGATACATCGCTTAGCCTCACAGATGTTATCTCATTTCTATCCTACTCTCATATACTTTTGTTTAAAGCTCATCAGGCTGTCAGCGGGAGATATGAATTCAGCTATTTTTTCAAATTATCCTCCCACAAACGCCCTTTTCGAATAGTCTTAAAATAAAACTTTGGCGTACTAAAAAGGCAGAAAGCATAGATTTTGGATTTTGTAAAAAGCAGAGTATGAACACTTGGGTAAGTTTTTTATTGCTGGCAGTTTTTAGTAGCAGTCCGCTAGTCTGGGTATCGGGACAAACAGGCGAAAGAAAGTATTTGCAGGATGTAAAAACTGAAATAGCACTCCCAACCGAAGCAGGGAATAATGTCATCAAACTTTTTTCAACGCTTCAAAGTGTTGTTGCCGTCACATCGAATGGTGTTTTCCGTTATCGGAACGGCAGCTGGACCGGACAGCCCGGCGACGGAAACTGGAATACTGCAACGATTGACAAACAAGGCAAAGTCTGGCTGGCAACCGTCAACTCCATTCAGCAAGAAAACTCAACCCAAAAGTTCATTTTGCCTGAATCTACCAAAGGCGACTCCATTTTGAGCCTGTTTTGGGAAGATGAAAAAACGCTGCATGTGGGTACCACCGGTGGTTTATTGATTTGGGACGGGAAATGGAACACCCATCCTCAAATAAAATCAAGGGTGAATGCCGTTGTTTCTGATGCACAAAAACAACTTTGGGTAGCCACCAACGACGGGCTTTGGCGAAGGTCCTCGGGCAAGTGGGTAAACATGGATGAAACCATGATGGACCGGGGAAATGGGCGTACTTATTTTACCCTTCATCAACAAAAAGAAGGTGCTGAAATTTTGCTGAGCACTCCGTATTCGGTAGGATGCATTTCCGAAACCGGCAACAACTGGGTGCTGCGGGCTTCCGATGGTTTGCCTTACGGGCCGGTGAAAGTGATAAAACCTGCCGATGGAGGTCTGTGGTTCGGGACCGACAAAGGAGCGATCAAAAAGGATTCGGGCTGGCATTTTTACAATGGCAGACGATGGTTGCCCGACAATAAAGTGAACGACATTTTGCCCATTGATTCTTATACTGTGTGGATTGCCACTCCGAAGGGAATCAGTCAGATAAAGCAGGTAGAAATGACTTTGGCGGAGAAGGCCGATTCCTTGGGGAAAGTCGCCGAACTCAGGCACAACCGTCGGGGATTGGTTAACTATTCATGGCTGAAAGTCCCCGGGGATTTAAGCAGCAGTCGGATGGAAAATGAAGACA